>JAFTMJ010000086.1 GCA_017452475.1 Clostridia bacterium
AGAAAGAGAGAACAAATCGGCTCAAATCCCGAAATGTCCTCTCTTTTTTCTGTTAGTGATGTTTTTGCTATCGCAAAAGTGAAGTTGCTATGCAGTGAAGTTTGTGCTACGCACAAGTGAAGTTAAGTTTGCCCATCACTTTGCCATCAGGCGAAACTTCACTCACAAAGTGAACTTCGCTATCGAAGATAACTTCACTTGCCCGTAAGGGCAAACTTAGTTAGCGTGAATACTCCGTTAAGAGTATCACGCTAATGGCGGCTGTCTCTTTTTTCTGTTTCTTTTCAAGGTATATTGAAAAAAGCAGAATTTTGTGCTAAAATAGGCTGATGAATTTCTAATGATGCGAGGTAAAATAATGAAATTTACAAGTGAGTACAAGGTGCTTTATCACGATACCAATTCCAATGAGCTTGTGGGCATTTCCCGCATTTTTAAGTATTTGCAGGAAACCGCAACAAGTCAAATGAAGGCGCAAAAACCCTCATACAACGAGCTTTTGAGCCAAAACAAGGCGTTTATCTTAAGCGGCATCCGCGTTGAGGTTTATGAGCCGCTTTCATATGATGAAAAAATAACCGTTTCCACCTGGGGCTGCCCCCCACGGGGATTTACCTTCCCCCGTTCTTACCAAATAGAGCGCGACGGTGAGCTGATTTGCGAGGCAAACTCCACCTGGGCGCTGGTTGACACCCGTGACAAAAAGCTGATTAAGGCAAGCGATGTGGAGCTTAATTATTCAATTGACGCCCCCTTGGAGCTTGAAAGGCAAATCCGCTTTAGAATTCCCCAGGAGCTGAAGCTTTCCTTGGTGGGAGAGTACACCATCCGCTACACGGACACGGATGTAAACGGGCATATGAACAACACAAACTATCCCGATATGCTTTTTAACGCATTGCCAAGCCCTGAGAGCAAGGTTGTTAGGTCCATTGCCATTTCGTACCAAAACGAGGCAAAAAAAGGAGATTACCTAAAGCTGTATATGGGTAAAACCGACGGTAAATACTATATGCGTAGCGTTCACGAGGACGGGCGAGTTAATGTTGAGGCGGAAATTATTGTTGAAAATTTAAATTAATCCTTTAGTTGACAAAATATACTTGTTGACAAAGTAGCTTATTTGTGTTATTATTTCGTTGTAAAAAAATAAAAAGGAGAAAGACTATGCAGAAAATTATTTGTAAAAAGCTATATGACACAGACGCTTCTGAAATTGTAAAGAAGGTTACATACGGCAGCTTCGGCGATGCTGACGGATACGAGGAAACACTTTATGTAACCGCTGACGGCGCTTACTTCCTTTACGAAAACGGTGGAGAGTCTTCTATCCATCCAAAGGAAAACATTAAGAGAATGTCAAAGAAGTCTGCTGAAGAGTGGCTTAAAAACGCGTAAATTTATGTTAGGCGGGAGCAAGCTCCCGCCAAATTTACATATGCCACAGTGGGCTTTAGGCGCAAGACATTTTAGAACGAGCCAAAAAGCTCGTGCTTAAGAAAAAAGGAACATTAAAATTATGGAACAAAAAAGAGAAAAATTAGGAAGCCGCTTAGGCTTTATTTTGCTTAGCGCAGGCTGTGCCATCGGTATTGGCAATGTATGGAGGTTTCCGTATATAACCGCTAAAAACGGCGGTGGCTTATTTGTGCTTATATATCTTATATTCCTTGTAATTATGGGTATTCCCGTTATGTGCATGGAATTTTCAATGGGTCGCGCCGCCCAGGCAAGCCCTGTAAGAATGTACCACAGGATTAAGCCAAGCGACAAAAAATGGCGACCCCACGGATACTCCTCCCTAATAGGTAACACGCTGCTTATGATGTTCTACACATCCGTTACCGGCTGGATGCTGCAATATTTTGTTTATATGGTAAGCGGCAGGTTCGATGATGTTGACGGGGCGGCAGGGGTTTCGCAGGTGTTTGGCGAAATGCTTTCCCAGCCTTGGATGATGGTTTTGTTCGTTGCTATTGTTGTTATTGTGGGCTTCCTTGTTTGCTCCTTTGATATGCAAAAGGGACTTGAAAAGGTTACAAAAATTATGATGGTGGCACTCCTTGGCTTGATTATAGTTCTTGCAATTCATTCCTTTACCTTAGACGGGGCGGCACAGGGCTTGAAGTTCTACCTGCTCCCGAGCCTTGACAAGGTAAAAGAGGTGGGAATTTTGACGGTTATTGTGGAGGCGATGAACCAAGCCTTCTTCACCCTTAGCTTGGGTATTGGCGCCATGGCCATTTTCGGCAGCTTTATAGGTAAGGAGCGCTCGCTCCTTGGGGAGAGCGTGAACATTGCAGCTCTCGACACCTTTGTTGCCTTTACCTCGGGACTTATTATTTTTCCTGCCTTCTTTACCTATATGGATGGGGCGGATATAACCCAAGCGGCAGGACCGAACCTTATTTTTGTTACCCTGCCAAATATATTTATAAATATGCCCTTGGGAAGCTTGTGGGGCGCGCTTTTCTTCCTGTTTATGTCCTTTGCGGCGCTTTCCACTATTTTTGCTGTTTTCCAAAACATCCTATCCTGTGTTCAAGAAATGACAGGCTGGAGCAAGAAAAAGACCTGTATTATTTGCGGCATTGCCCTCTTCTTGCTGTCCATCCCCTGCGTCCTTGGCTTTAACGCTTGGGCTGCCTTTGAGCCCCTTGGTAACGGCACGGGAATTATGGATTTGGAGGATTATATTGTGAGCAATATTCTTTTGCCCCTTGGCTCACTGACTGTTGTACTGTTCTGTAACCATAAGTTCGGTTGGGGCTTTAAGTCCTTCCAAGCTGAGGCTAACGAGGGTAAGGGCTTAAAGGTTAAGAATTGGATGCGTATTTATTTTGCATACATTTTGCCAATAATAATTTCAATCATTTTGGTTTACGGTATTATTTCACCGTTTATTTAATGAAAAATGAGCTGTTGCTAAAGGGTTGTACTCTTAAGGACAGTTTTGCAAATTAATATAGTACCGACAGGAAAAGGACAGAGAAAGCAACTGCGATCTCTGTCCTCTTTTCTTCGCAAGCACTGCATCTGTGTCCACAGATACATATAGTGAAATGTTTTGCTCTCGCAAAACGTGAAAAAATGTGCTATTGCGCATTGTG
>JAFTMJ010000087.1 GCA_017452475.1 Clostridia bacterium
AGCAAAAACGCAAACGGCGAGCTTTCAGTAGTTCATAACTACTTTGACATTAAGGTTACAGGCATTGACGAAAGCAAGTTTTGTACACAAATCGCATTTAACGGTTATGTTGTTGACGGCGGCGAGATTTACTATCTCCACGCAGGAGAAACGAGCGAAACAGCCGTTGGCTCATCATATAATGAAGTAGTAAAATAAGGAGAAGAGAACAATGAAATACACAGCTCCTATTTACAAAAACGAAACAGTTAAGACAAATGATATCATTTGCGAGTCCCCATATACCGTAGCACATGTAAGCAAGAAGGACCCAACCACGGGTGAAACATATACTGCAACACAAATTACAGTAAATGCTTCCAAGCTATTTGGAGACAGCCAATTCTAAAACAACAAAACAGGGTGGAAATTCCATCCTGTTTTTGCTTTCCTTTTTATGAATATATGTTCATAAAGTCTATGATAACAATAAAGCTATATTTAATTGACACAAAGCAACTTTTAAAGCTACGTTGCCTTGACAAAAAGCTGTAAATATGCTAATATAAAATTAATAATGACACCAAGGTGTTAGATTTGGAGGAAAAACATGAAAAAAATTTGGACAATTGCTGTCGCTTTGATGTTGATTTTGACAGCAGTAGCATTTTCATCTTGTGGGGAATGTGAGCACAATTATGAAAATGGCAAATGCACAGAGTGCGAGTTAGTTTGCGAGCATAGCGAGTATGCAAACGGCGCGTGCAAGACCTGTGGCACAGCATGTGCGCACACAGAGTATGCAAATGGCGCATGTAAGACCTGTGGCACAGCGTGTGCCCACACAGAGTATGCAAATGGCGCATGTAAGGAATGCGGCACTGTATGCACACACGAGGAGTACGAAAACGGCGCTTGTAAGGAATGCGGCACTGTATGCACACACGAGGAGTACGAAAACGGCGCTTGTAAGGAATGTGGCACTGTATGCACACACGAGGAGTACGAAAACAGCGCTTGTAAGGAATGTGGCACTGTATGTACACACGAAGCCTATGAAAGCGGCGTTTGCCAAGAGTGCGGATTTGTATGCTCTCACACATATGAAACAGGCATATGCACCGTATGCGGCGTAGTTTGCTCTCACACCTTTGAAGATGGTACTTGTACAGTATGCGGCGAAAGCTGCGTGCATGACTACGAGGAGGGCGTATGCTCAATTTGCGGCGTTGCCTGCGTACACAGCTATACAAACGGAACTTGCTCTGTTTGCGGAGTAGTATGCTCTCACAGTGAATATGATAACGGCATTTGTAAGGAATGCGGTTTTGCATGTACCCACGAAAGCTATGAAAACGGCGCTTGCACCGTATGCAATAAGGAATGCTTGCATAACTCCTTTGGCAACGGTATTTGTAAGGTTTGCGGCACACCTTGTAGCCACAACTATGTAAACAGTGTTTGCGAAATTTGCGGTACTGCGTGCAGCCACGATTCCTATGATGAAAACAGTACTTGTGAGGCTTGCGGCAAAAAGTGCGTATCTCACACATACGAAAACGGCGCTTGCGATGAATGTGGCAAGGCTGACCCGGACGGCAGATCCTACTATAATGATGTAGTTAAGGCATACAGGGAAATTATCTTTTATAAGAACACATATGAGGAGCTTCCTCCCGAGGAAGCAGAGGCTCCCTTCTATATGGAAGCCCTTCGTCAGGTAGCAGCTCTCTATGACCCATCAATTGAGATTGGTTACGCGTTCAAGGATATAAACAACGACGGCTCAGCAGAGCTTATCTTAATCGGCAGAGACAGTCGTTTGTATGCGCTCTTTACAGTAGTTGATAAGAGCGTTAAGGTTGTTCGAGTTTTCCAAAACGGAATGGGATATCTTGATAGGACAGGTATGGTGTTCTACAATGTTAAGGAGCTCGACAGCTTAGAAATTCAAATTCACTTGGAAAACCATATGACAAGGCTTGTTGGTGACAAGCTTGTTGGCTTTGAGTACAGCAGAACAGATCTTGATGGCGACTCTACCACAGAGGAGGATGAAATCTTCTATATCATTACAGAGGACGGCACAAGAACAGAAATCACATACGATGAGTACAAGATTTACCAAAACTATACATATGAGTACTATTGGGGTTACCCAACCAGAGTTACAAAGCTTTCTAACCTAAGGTTTATGCCTGCGTTAATTGAGCAGATTACCGCTACAAAAACAGCAGACTTCTCATCCTATGAGAAAATAATCGAAACCTTTGGCGTTATGTGGGCAGAGGTTGGCAATGCGAAGTTCGTTAAGTCAGCCTGGGCAGCGGGCGATTACGATAACGGTATGCTCTTTAACAGTGATGAGGACTTCTATATGTATAACGCAATCATCGGCTCTGCAACCCTTCTTGGTAACACAGGCTCAACAACCAAGTACGGCCACGCAGAGAAGGACTTGAACGGTGACGGTGTAAACGAGCTTATTTTGCTTGACAGCAAGCAAAGCGTATTTGCAATCTTTACTTTGGTAGACGGCAAGCCTGTTCTTCTTGACAACTATAACGATATTCGTTATGCCTTCATTGATGCTGACGGATTAATTCACGTTATTAAGAGAATTATCCCTGCTGACTCCAAAAAGGACTTCGAGTATTCTGTTTATAAGCTTGAGAACAACCAGCTTGTTGCAACCGTTGTGTTCGGCTGCGAATGTACAGCAGGCACAACAACACAGGATACCTGGTACAAGGTTGAGGGCGGTGTGAGAACCGATATTTCAAAGGACGCTTTCACAGAGCTTTATGACCAATATATCAAGATAATCGGCACAACGATTAACAATACTAATGCGGCAAAGTATACTCTTAATAACGCAGGATTAACTCTTGTTGAGATCGAAAAGATTGAAGAGGAATAATTAACCGAATAGCAAACGGGCGTGGCATCTTAATGGTGCCACGCCATATTTTTTGAAAAAAGAAGCGGAAACTACTTGACAAACAATACTATGCGTGATATAGTATTATATGTAAGGAGGTATATTATGGACATACAGTTGAAAAGAGGACTTTTGGATGTTTGCGTTCTTAAAGCCATTAAGAATGAGGATTCCTACGGGTATCAAATAATAAAGGATATAAAGCCCTTTGTGGAAATGTCCGAGTCCACGCTTTATCCTATTTTGAGGCGCTTGGAAGCCTCCGAGCTGTTAACGGTGCGCACCGCTGAGCATAACGGCAGGCTTAGAAAATACTATCGTATAACAGACCTTGGCATAAAAAGGATTGAGGAATTTAAAAGGGAATGGCAAGAAATTATTTCAATATATAATTTCGTTACAAAGGAGGATAGGGATGAACAAGAATGAATTTATAATCCGCCTGCGCCAAGGGCTTTCAAGCCTGCGTGGCGCGGATGTTGATAAATCGGTCGATTATTATACCGAAATCATTGAGGACCGCATAGAGGCAGGTCAAAGCGAGGAGGAGGCAATTGCGTCACTTGGCAGCATTGATGAAATCATTAGCCAAACCCTTGATGAAACAGGGGACCAAGCGCCCATAGTCGAGAAAATCAAAAACATACGCAAAATGAAAAGGTGGGAAAAGGTCGTGCTTATTGCAGGCTCGCCCCTGTGGCTTGTTTTGCTAATTTCCTTGGTGGCAGTGGCAGCTTCCCTAATTGCAAGCCTTTGGGCAATATGCATATCATTCTGTGCAATAGAGCTTTCCTTGCTTGCAGGCTCCTTGGCAGGCGTGATATGTACATTTATAATGCTATTTACAGGCAGAATGTATCAAGGGCTTTTGCTCTTGGGTGCCGCTTTGCTTTGCTTAGGCTTGGGCATCTTACTTTTCAAGCTAACAATACAGTGCGTTAAGCTTATGGCAATGGGAACAGTAAAGACTTTCGTTGCTTGCAAGCACGCCCTTGTGGGAAAGGAGGACACAAATGAAAAATAAAAGGCTATATATAGTGGCGCTTATCCTAATATTGGCAGGCTTGCTCATTGCCTTGGGAGCAATGGTTGCAATGGGCTTTGACTTTGATAAGCTAAACAATGTGTCCCAAAGGACCGATACCGTAAAGGAGAGCTTCCATAGCGTTAGAATAAGCACGGACAGTATAGATGTAAGGATTGAAAAATCATCAAACGAAAAATGCACCGTAACCTCCAAAACAATAGAGAAAATAACAGTAACCCCCGTGGTTAAAAACGGTGTTTTAGTTATTGAATGTAAGGATGAGAGGGCTTGGTACGATTATATCGGTATTAGCAATGCTCAAAGCAGAGTTGTAGTTTCCTTGCCGGAAGCGCAGTATAACGAGCTAAATATATCCTTGGAAAGCGGAGATGTAAGCGTGGCAAGGGGGCTAACCTTTGCAAAGGCGGACATTGGTGTGTCAAGCGGAGATGTTACATTTAGGGCAGGCACGGCTTCTCTTACGGTTAACACAGAAAGCGGAGATGCTTTGTTAAGCTGCAATGGCGGCTCAATTAACGCCTCTGTTACAAGCGGTGATATAACCGTTGAAAATACAAGATGCGCCAACCTTACCTTGAAAACTCAAAGCGGCGATGTGGAGCTTGAAAATGTAACCGCGCAAAACGCAAATATAAAAACCCGAAGCGGTGACATAGAGGCTGAAGGATTTATTGTAGACGGGGAATTAAGGGCAGAGGTACAAAGCGGAGATATTGACTTGGATATGTGCGATGCAACCACCCTAGTTTTAACCGCCCAAAGCGGTGATATAAGCGGCACACTCCTTAGTGAAAAGATTTTCTTTGCGGAAAGCTCAAGCGGGGATGTTTCCGTGCCGAAAACCACAAGCGGCGGCACTTGCCAAGTGACCACAGGCAGCGGAGATATTAAATTTATCATCAAATAAAAAAAGCGGATTTTCAATTTTGAAAATCCGCTTTTAAATTAATGTTAAATTTATTGTATTTTTTGCCATACTATAATGATGAAAAGAGGTGGAATAATGAAATATTATGTAATAAGTGATATACACGGCTTTTATACACCGATGATAAATGCCCTGACGGAAAAAGGCTTTTTTGAGGATAAGGAGCCGAGTAAGCTGATTATCTGCGGGGATTTGCTTGACAGGGGTGAGGAGGGCAAGCAGGTGATTGACTTTGTCCTTGAAATGATGGCGCAGGACAGGGTGATTTTGATAAGGGGCAACCACGAGGATTTGCTTGAGGATTTAATTGACCAGCTTTTGTACGGCGATATATATGACTTGGAGATGGAATGCTCCCACCACAACCATAACGGCACTTGGCGCACTGCCCTTGAGCTTACAGGCTTTTCCCACGCAAACGCGTTGGCAAGATCGAAAATGATGGCGAATTTCCTTAAGAACTCCGTATTTTATAAAAAAATAATGTCACAAATGTTGGATTATTACGAAACGAATAATTATATCTTTGTCCACGGCTACATCCCCTGCTACGCAGCCGAAGGGGACACTGTGTATAGACCCTATAAAAGATACTATTTAAATAAGGAATGGCGAAGGGCGCCATTACAGGAATGGCGTAATGCCAGATGGTATAACGGTATGGAGTTTGCCTGCAAGCGTGGCTTGAGGGTTGAAAACAAAACGGTTGTTTGCGGACACTGGCACACCTCCTACGGTCACGCCTGGGTTGACCACAGGTGCAGTGAATTTGGCAAGGATGCGGACTTCTCCCCGTTTTATCACGACGGTGTAATCGCTTTAGACGGTTGCACAAAGCACAGCGGAGTTGTGAACTGTATTGTTTTAGAGGACTGATTTTTCTTGACATATACATATCTTTATGGTAAAATTAAAGAAAAAAGGGGTTAAAATTATGCCTGTAAACAATGAATTAAAGGTTCTAACCAAAAAACAAAATTTGCGTCTTCGTGTTGTGAAGGGTCACTTTGCAACTAGCCATAGCCATATTAACTATTACATTGATGTTACTATGCAAAAGTCAAGGCTTTCTGAGGCGCAGGCGGTTGCGCACGAGCTTGTTTCCTACTACAAAACAAGCACAATTGTAGATACGGTTTTGTGTCTTGACGGTATGGAGGTTGTGGGCACCTGCTTGGCAGATGAGCTTACAAAGGGCGGCTTTATAAGCATCAACGCTCACCAAACAATCTATGTGGTAACACCTGAGCATACGACAGGTAGCCAGCTTATTTTCCGTGATAATATTGCTCCTATGATTCAGGGCAAAAATGTTCTTATTTTGGCTGCATCCGTTACCACGGGCTACACTGCAAATGCGGCAGTTGAGGCAATTAAGTATTATGGCGGTCACGTTGCGGGAATTTCCGCAATATTTGCAACAGTTGATGATTGCGCGGGCTATGCTGTTCATTCCGCCTTTGACCCAAAGGATTTGGATGATTACGCGTCCTATCCTGCGCACCAATGCCCACTGTGCAAGCAGGGCGAAAAGATTGATGCTCTTGTTAACAGCTACGGATTTTCAAAAATCTAATCAAAAAGAAAGGCTTTTTAGCCTTTCTTTTTTAAAATCATTCATTTAAATATGCAAATATGTTCATATAATAAGTTTAATTTCAATCAAAATAAGCACTAAATCTTGACTTAGGACTGTAAAAATGGTAAAATTATTATGATATTTAATTTGATTTGGAGTTAAAATGGAAAGAAATGAAATTGAAGCGCTTTTGAATTGTCAACGCGCCTATTTTAAAAGCGGTGAAACCTTAGATGTAAAATTCAGAATTGAAAAGCTGAAAAAGCTAAGAGAGATCATTAGAAACCGTGAAAAGGATATTGCAAAGGCGCTAAAGGCTGATCTTGGCAAAAGTGACTACGAAAGCTATATGTGCGAAACGGGAATGGCTTTGTCAGAGATAAGCTACCTAATTAAGCACACAAAATCCTTGACAAAGGAAAAGAGGGTGAAAACCCCTTTAGCTCAGTTTGCCTCCCGTAGCTACAAAAAGCCCTCTCCCTACGGTAACACTTTAATTATGAGCCCCTGGAACTATCCCTTCCTTTTAACGATTGACCCGCTTGCCGATGCGGTGGCGGCAGGAAACACCGCCATAGTTAAGCCAAGCGCATATTCACCAAGCACAAGCGCACTTGTTAAGGAAATTGTGGAGGAGGTTTTCGCGCCTGAGCATGTGGCGGTTATAACAGGGGGAAGACAGGAGAACGCTTGCTTATTGGAACAGAAATTTGATTTCATTTTCTTCACGGGTAGCACGGGTGTAGGCAAGGAGGTTTTGCGCCACGCCGCAGAGCATCTCACCCCTGCGGTTTTGGAGCTTGGCGGCAAGAGCCCCTGCATAGTAGATGAGAGCGCAAAAATTGATTTGGCAGCAAAAAGAATTGTTTTTGGAAAATATCTTAACTGCGGTCAAACCTGTGTGGCACCGGACTATGTTCTTTGCCACAAAAGCGTAAAGGAGCAGCTTGTTAGAGCCATAATTGCGCAAATCCAAGAACAATACGGTGCTGACCCTTTAAATAACAAGGATTACGGAAAAATCATTAACGAAAAGCACTTTGACCGTATCCTTGGCTTAATACAAGAGGAAAAGGTGGTTTTCGGCGGTGAAAACGAAAGGGAAGGGCTAAAGATAGCCCCCACGGTTATGGATAACGCCTCGTGGGATGACCCTGTAATGCAACAGGAGATTTTCGGTCCTGTTTTGCCCGTGCTTACCTTTGAGGATATAGATGAGGTTTGCGAGCTTTTAAGCCAAAGACCTAAGCCCCTTGCATTTTATGTTTTTTCAACAAATAAGAAAAGCATAAGGGCTTTAACATCAAAATGCTCCTTCGGCGGCGGATGTATAAACGATACCATAATTCATTTGGCAACAACTGAAATGGGCTTTGGCGGCGTTGGCGAAAGCGGAATGGGCACCTACCACGGTAAGGATGGCTTTTACGCATTCTCCCACACAAAAAGCATAGTTGACAAAAAGAATTGGATTGATTTGCCAATGCGCTATCAGCCCTATAAGCGGGGCTTCTTTAGCAAGCTTTTGCACTTGTTTTTGAAATAATTAACATACAGTTAATACGAAGTGGGCTGTTTTATGGTACAATTATAAAAACTAATAAAGGAAAATTGAGCAAATGAGCATCAAAGCGGTTTTGTTTGATTTAGACGGCACTCTTTTGCCAATGAATCAAGACAATTTTATAAAGAAATATTTTGATGAAATCTCCGCCTACTTGTACGAGCAGGGTGGATATGAGCCGCAGGAGTTTTTAAATTCAATGTGGCACGGAATTAAGGCTATGATAACGAATGACGGTAGTCAAACAAATGAGGCTGCCTTCTGGCACGTTTTCCACCAAATCTACGGAAGCGAAAGGGTGGAAAAGGATATGCCTATCTTTGATAGGTTTTACTGTGAGCGCTTTCCAAGGACAAAAAGCGAGTGCGGATACACGGAAAAATCAAAGCAAATAGTTGACTTCCTAAGGCAAAGCAACATTAAAACCGTTCTTGCCACAAATCCTGTGTTTCCTTCAATCGCAACGGAAACAAGGATGGGCTGGGTCGGCTTAAAGCCAAGTGATTTTGAGCTTGTAACCACATATGAAAATATCGGCTTTTGCAAGCCAAACCCACAGTATTACACGGAGATAGCAAAGAGAATCGGCGTTAAGCCGCAGGAGTGCCTAATGGTTGGCAATGATGTAAGTGACGATATGTCCGCAGCCATATGCGGTATGGATGTTTTTCTTTTAACCGACTGCTTAATCAATTCCAAAAATGAGGACATATCAAAATATTTTAAAGGCGGCTTTGAAGAATTAGCGGAATATATAAAAAAATCACAAGAGAGTTAAAGCTCTTGTGATTTTTTAGTTGGCGGACAGCCAAACCTCTTTTTGTATAAGCGGTAAAAGGAGGAGTAGTCACCAAATCCGCATTCTGAGCTTGCCTTGACTGCCCCCTTACCCTGCTTTAGCTTCTCGTGAAATAGAATAAGCCTTTTGGTAAGAATATACTCGTGCACGGAGGTGCCTGTCAAGGCTTTAAAAACGCGGGAAAGCTGGGAGGGGCTAAGGTGCATGTGGCTTGCAATTTCCGCAATGCTTACATCATTTGTCAAATTTTCGTTGATATAAGAAATAATGCTGCCATCCTCCGACTCGCTGTTGCTCTTGCTTAAAAAAGCAACATTAATGGCGGACAAAAGAGAGCAAAGGTTGGCAAGCACCGCATCCTTGGGGAGAACAACCTGCGCCTCCTTTTCGATTTTTTCGAAAAAGTAAATTGGTGAAAAAATGCCAAAATCCTTGACCAAGTATCTGTTTTTTTGACCAAGCTCACGGTTTAGATAAGGGGAAAGCAGAGAAATGTCAAAGCCGTTTTTCACCAAAAAATCCGTGGAAAAATTGATAACATATCTTTCGTATTCTTCACTTTCATTAACTATGAGCTTGTGGCTCTCGCTTGAACGCATTAGCAAAACGGTGCCCGGGTAAAGGCGGTATTTTCGTCCCTCTACCATATATCCTACCTTGCCGCGCACAAGACAAAAAATCTCGTGGTCCCTGTGTATATGCATTGCGAAGTGAGTGTCAATCGGCTCCTTGTCGCAGGAGTGGGAAAAGGTGAAGCCATCACCTTTGTAGTAGCTGATAACTGCCATATTGCCTCCAAAAAAATATCTTACGGATATTATACCATACGGTGCAACAAAATACAATATATTATGCTAAAAAAAACAATTCAATTGCAAATTATTATATTATATAATATAGTAAAAACACAAAAATTTATCGAGGTGATTAAATGAAGCTTACCTTTCGTTGGTACGGTCAAAATGACCCTGTTACCCTTGACAAGATAAGGCAGATACCGAAAATGAGTGGTATTGTTTCCGCCATATACAATGTTGCTCCCGGCGGTGTTTGGTCAAATGAGGATATTTTGGGCTTAAAGGAGCAGGCGAACCAAAACGGTCTTGAGTTTGAGGTGGTTGAGAGTGTTCCTGTCCCAGAGGAAATCAAATACGGCGGCGAAAACGCAAGGGCGTTGATTGAGAACTACTGTGAAAATGTCCGTCGCTTGGGCAAGGCAGGTGTTAAGTGCATTTGCTATAACTTTATGCCTGTATTTGACTGGCTAAGGAGCGAGCTTGAGCATCAAAATGCCGATGGCTCAAATTCCTTGGCTTATAACGAGGAAACGGTGCTTAATATGAACCCCCTTACAAGCTCCCTTTCTTTGCCCGGCTGGGATGAGAGCTACACAAAGGATGAGCTGAAAAGGCTAATCGAAAAGTATAAGGAAATCGGTGAGGAGGGGCTTTGGGCAAACCTAAAGACCTTCTTGGAGGCGGTTATTCCTGTTGCTGAGGAAAGCGGCGTTAATATGGCAATCCACCCGGATGACCCACCGTGGGGCATCTTCGGCTTGCCGAGAATAATAACAGATGAAAAGAACATTGACAGGTTTTTAAATCTTGTTCCCTCCGTTAATAACGGCTTGACCTTCTGCACAGGCTCCCTTGGAGCGTCTGTTGACAACAATCTTGTTGAAATGGCGAAAAAATACGCACCCCGTGTCCATTTTTTACACCTTCGCAATATTTTAATTACAGGAAACAGGGAGTTTTGCGAGGTGGGTCATCCAACAGAGTGTGGCTCCATTGATATGTACGGCATTGCTCGTGCCCTTGTGGAAAACGGCTTCGACGGCTATGTGCGCCCCGACCACGGCAGGATGATTTGGGGGGAATACGGTAAGTACGGCTATGGCTTGTTTGACAGAGCATTGGGCGCTACCTACATCGTTGGCTTATTTGAGGGAATTGAAAAAACCTTGGAGAAATAATATGGTAAACGAGCTTATAAAAAGGAACATTCCCGACTTTTTTGTAAACAACGGGAAAAAAATAGAAACAAAGCAGGAGTGGGAGGATTACCGCCCATACCTTAAGGAGCTTTTACTAAAGGAGGAGTACGGCTTTTTGCCTCCGAAAATCATCCCTACAGTAAGGGTTGAGAAGGAAGGCGTTGACTTTGCGGGCAAGGCAGAGTGGGAAAGCGTTTACTTTACCTTTGAAAATAACGGCAAGTCCCACACGGTAAAAACAGGGCTGATTTTGCCAAAGGGTAAGGAAAAATGTCCCGTGTTTTTGAGCCTTAATTTTCAAAAGGAAATACCAAACAAGTATTTGCCGGTAGAGGAAATAATCGACACAGGCTTCGGCATTTTTGCCTTCTGCTATGAGGAGGTTACCGCCGATAATAACGATTTTACAAACGGACTGTGCGGCCTTTTTGAGGAAAATGGCAAATGTCCCTTCGGTAAAATAAGCCTGTGGGCATATTTTGCATCAATTTGTATGGATTACCTTGAAAAAAGGCAAGAGGTTGACAAAAATAGTGTTGCAATCATAGGTCACTCCCGCTTGGGCAAGACTGCCCTTCTTACCTCTGCCCTTGATGAAAGGTTTAAGTTAACCTGCGTTAATGACAGTGGCTGCTGCGGTGCGGCGGTTTCCCGCGGAAAAAGCAAGGAAAACGAAACAATAGAAAAAATAACGGAAACCTTTCCATTTTGGTTTACCGATGGCTTTAAGCAGTATGTTAATAACGAAAGCAGCTTGCCCTTTGACCAGCATATGCTTCTTGCTCTTGTGGCACCAAGATGCCTAATTGTTGGCGGTGCGGAGGAGGATGCTTGGGCGGACAATAAGGGTCAGCACTTGTCCTGCGCTTTGGCGGCAAAGGCTTGGGAGCTATACGACAAGGGCTTGGCTGATAAGCGCCTTAATTATTATGAAAGGCGTGGCACCCATTTTCTTTCACGAACTGACTGGATTGTTTATATGGAAGGCTTTAAGGAGATTTTGAAAAATGAGATTTGAAAATAAGGTTGCGGTAGTAACAGGAGCAGGCGGCGTTTTATGCTCCGCATTTGCAGAAAATTTGGCAAAGCAGGGATGTGCCGTTGCTCTTCTTGATATTAACGAAGATGCGGTTAAGGAAGTAGCCGAAAACATAAAAAAGCAGGGGGGAGTGGCTGAATATTACCCCTGCAGCGTGCTTGACAAGGCAAGCCTTGAAAGGATACACAGTCAAATTCTTAAGGACCTTGGCAGGTGCGATATATTAATTAACGGCGCAGGCGGCAACAACCCAAGATGCACCACCGCCCACGAGTATTATGAGGTGGGGGACGAAGAAAGGCAGGACATTAAAACCTTCTTCAACCTTGAAAAGAACGATTTTGACTTTGTGTTCGGCTTAAACCTTATGGGCACATTGCTCCCCACACAGGTTTTCTCTGTTGATTTGCTAAACAGAAACGGCTGTATCATTAACATTTCATCAATGAACGCATTTACTCCACTTACAAAAATTCCTGCGTATAGCTCGGCAAAGGCGGCGGTTTCAAACTTCACACAGTGGCTAAGCGTTCACTTTGCGGGTGCAGGCATCCGTGTTAACGCAATTGCCCCGGGCTTCTTTGTAACAAAGCAAAATCAGGCGCTTTTGTTCAATGAGGACGGCACACCAACACCGAGAACAGATAAGATTTTAAGGGCAACTCCAATGGGTCGCTTCGGTAAGCCCGAGGAGCTTTTCGGCACTCTTGATTTCTTGTGCGACAATGGGGCAAGTGGCTTTGTAACAGGCGTTGTTGTTCCTGTTGACGGTGGATTTTCCGCATACTCGGGCGTATAAGGAGGGGTGCATATGAGGCTTTGTGCATTTGCAGATGAGGCAAGCGTTGACCTTGCAGGTCAAATTGCGGCACTTAAAAGAAACAACATTTCCTTGCTTGAAATAAGGGGTGTTGACGGCGAAAACATAAAGGACATTTCCTACGAAAAAATCAAGGAAATAGGAAAAGCCCTTGAAGGAAACGGAATTGGTGTTTGGTCAATCGGCTCCCCAATAGGTAAGGACAAAACTGACAATAATTTTGCAAAGCAGCTTGACGATTTTAAACGTCTTTGCGAATATGCAGAGATGCTTGGTGCCAAAAGGATGAGGATGTTCAGCTTCTTCTCCAAGGATGAGGGCGCAGTTATGGACTGCCTTGGCAGGTTTTGTGATGTGGCACCAAAGAGCATCATTATGTGCCACGAAAACGAAAAGGGCATTTTTGGTGATGACTTTGAGAGTTGTGCAAAAATACATAAGGCATTTCCGCAAATTAAGGCGGTTTTCGATCCTGCCAACTTCGTTCAGTGCGATGTTGACACCCTAAGGGCTTGGGAGACCTTGTCACCGTACATTAACTATATGCATATTAAGGATGCCTTGGCAGACAAGAGTGTTGTACCTGCAGGCTGTGGCATAGGCAATGTAAAGGAGCTTATAAAGAAATATAGGGCGCAGGGCGGCGAGGTTATGACCCTTGAGCCACACCTGATGGAGTTTTGCGGTCTCAAGGGCTTGGAAAACGGCGAAAGTTTAAATCATAAGCCTGTGTTTACCGACACAAACGAGGCGTTTGATGCAGGCGTTAAGGCACTAAAGGAGCTATTGGAGCAGATAGGAGAAAGAGTATGAAATTAGGCGCGCAATTATACACATTAAGGGAGCAGTGCCAAACCCTCGAGGGCTTAAGCGAGGCACTAAAAAAGGTGGCAGATATCGGTTATACCACCGTTCAGCTGTCAGGCATCTGCAGCTATGAGCCCGAATGGATGAGGGACGAGCTTAAGAAAAACGGCCTTGAGTGTGTTCTTACCCACTGGGGCGCAGGGGATATTTTGGCTGACCCTGTGTCTGTAATTGAGAAGCACAGAATTTTTGGCTGTAGCAATATCGGCTTGGGCTCTATGCCCGGCGGATGGGCAACTGAGGAGATGACCCATAGCTTTATCAGAGATTTCAAGGAAACAGCAAAAATCATTTCCCAAAATGGTGCAAAGCTATTTTTCCACAACCATCACTGTGAGTTTATCAAGTGCGCAGACGGCGAGATGATATTTGACAAAATCATTAAAGCCTTTGAGCCAAACGAGCTTAACTTCACTCTTGACACCTATTGGGTGCAAATGGGCGGCGGCAACCCAAGCGAATGGCTTGAAAAGCTTAGCGGCAGGGTTGAGTGCATCCATTTGAAGGACCTTGAAATGGTTGGTCAGGAGCAGCGTATGGCGCCCGTTGGTCAGGGCAGCTTAAACTTCCCGAAAATTATTGAGTCAGCAAAGAAGGCGGGCACAAAATACGCTCTTGTTGAGCAGGATAACTGCTACGGCAGGGACCCCTTCGAGTGCTTAAAGCAAAGCTATGAATATTTAAAATCATTAGGACTTAATTGAGGTGTGATATGGAAAAGATTAGATTAGGTATTTTAGGTATGGGTAACATCGGTAACGTACACGCCGATAACATTATTAGCGGCAAGTGCCCTGAAATTGAGCTTAGCGCCGCTTGCGACTTAAAGAGCGAAAAGCTGGAGGCATTAAAGGAAAAAAGCCCAAGCACCGTTATGTTTGACGATGCGGAAAAGATGATGGACAGCGGCTTAATTGACGCACTTTTGGTTGCCGTTCCTCACTATGACCACCCAAAGTTTGCTATGATGGCAATGGGCAAGGGCTTGCACGTTATGGTTGAAAAGCCCGCGGGTGTTTACACAAAGCAGGTTATTGAAATGAACGAGTTTGCAAAGAAATGCAATGTAAAGTTCGGTCTTATGATGAATCAGCGTACAAACTGCATTTACCGTAAAATGAGAGAAATTGTTAAAAGCGGTCAAATGGGCGCAATCAAGCGCACAAGCTGGATTATAACCAACTGGTACAGACCCCAGGCATATTATGACAGCGGTGACTGGCGCGCTACCTGGAGTGGCGAGGGCGGCGGAGTTCTTCTTAACCAGTGCCCCCATAACCTTGACCTTTGGCAGTGGATTTGCGGTATGCCAACAAAGGTAGAGGCAAAGCTCCATTACGGAAAGTGGCACGATATTGAGGTTGAGGATGATGTTACCGCATATGTTGAGTACGAAAACGGCGCAACAGGAACATTTATCACAACCACAGGCGATATCCCGGGTACAAACCGTTTTGAAATCACCCTTGAGCACGGAAAGCTTATAGCCGAGGGCGAAAAGCTTATGATGTGGAGAAGTGAAATTAGCGAGCCCGAGTTCTCAAGGACAAATAATGTTGCCTTTGCTTGGCCCGAGATTGTTGAGAGCGAGGTTGAAACCGACGGTAAGAACGAGCAGCACTCAGGAGTTATGAACGCCTTTGCCGCAGCAATATTAAGGGATGAGCCATTGATTGCAGAGGGTATTGAGGGCATAAACGGCCTTACAATTTCCAACGCAATGCACCTGTCCTCTTGGCTTGGCAAGGAAATCATTGTTAAGGACCTTGACCATGAAAAGTTCTATGAGCTTCTTATGGAAAGAGTAAAGACCTCAAGGAGAAAAACCAACGTAAGGGAAGTAAAGGTTGATATGAGTGCTTCCTTTGGAAAGGATGAAAAGGATGAGAACCTTTATCTTAGGAACGGACTGGGGCGAGGACTCTGATGACTGCGTTGCGGTAAGAATACTTGCCCGCGCTCACAAAAAGGGTGAAATTAAGGTGCTTGGTATGGGTATTAATACCTTAATCGAGTATTCTGCACCGTCACTTTACAGGTTCTTGGAAAAGGAAGGCGTCCTTGACATTCCTGTGGGTGTTGACAAAAATTGCCCACACCAAATTCAGAGGGTGACCTACCAAAAAAGGCTGTCTGCGGAAACAGATAAAACAAATGATGATTTCGAGGATGCAGTACGCCTTTATCGCCGTGCAATTGCTAAAAGTGACGGAGATGTGGAAATACTTGAGGTAGGCTTTTTGCAGGTTATTGCAGGCGCGCTTTTAAGTCAGCCCGATGATATTTCGCCAAAAAGCGGAATGGAGCTGTTTTGCGAAAAGGTAAAGAAAATTTGGATAATGGGCGGCAAATGGGATCAGCAGGCAGGCAGAGAATATAATCTTTGCAACTATCCCTTTGCCCAAAGAGGAGCCCACACCTTTATTACAAATTGCCCGTGCCCCATCACCTTCTTAGGCTGGGAAATCGGCAATCAATTAATAACGGGAGATAAGCTAAGCAAGGATGACTTCTTGCATTTAGCCTTGGCTGACCACGGCTCAGGCTCAGGACGTGAATCCTGGGACCCTATGCTTGTTACCCTTGCCTTAATAGGAGATAACGAAAAGGCAGGCTACAACACAGTCAAGGGCTTTGCCACCGTCAACGAGCAAGGCGTAAACTTCTTCACCGAGGATGGAAACGGACCTCACGAATACGTGGTAAAGGCACGACCCGACTCCTTCTATTCAGATATGATAAACAACTTAATCGTATAAGACAAAGGGGATGTCGCCAATGCGCATCCCCTTTGTAAAATTTACATTTGAATACTTGACAGAAAGGTGAAAAAATAATATAATTGATATAATAAAATAGTAAATGTTTTCGCAAGAGGAAGGTTTAAAATGAAAGGCAAAATTTTATTTGTTCTTAGCTTAATAGCGGTATTAACGGTATTGCTTTCAGTATCCGTGTCTGCGCAAGAGCCGACAAAGGCGTGGGATATTTCCAATACCGCAAGCGGTGACGATGTAACGGCAGAGCTTTATTTGAACGATGATGGGGAAACATATACTCTATCATTAACAGGCGTCGGCAATATGAAGGATTGGAGCTTGGACAGCCACGCACCGTGGTGGAGCTACAGAGAAAAGATTACCGCATCATATGTCGGAGAGGGGATTACAGAGCTGGGCGGATATGCTTTCAGTGAATTTCATATTATGGATGAGGTTTATCTGCCTTCAACGATGAAAAGCATAGGCGGAGCTGCGTTTAGGGAGTGCTATGGGATTACAAGCATTGATATCCCAGATGCGGTAACAACACTAAGCAGCTACGCGTTTCACAATTGCACAGGACTCGTTTCTGTGAATATGCCAAGCGAGCTTACAAAAATAGGCAATTACGTGTTTAATAATTGCAGGGAGCTAAAGAGCATTACGATTCCTGAAAAGGTGACAAGCATAGGCTCTTATGCATTCAACAGCTGTGTGGAGCTTGTTGAAATCAATCTTTGTGCAACAAAGCTAAGCAGCTTTGATTCTGATGATAGAGTCTTCAATGATGCAGGTGAGGAAGCAGGTGGTATTACTCTTAGGATTTCAAAAAATGTCACTCAAATCCCAACCCTTATGTTTGATTCCAATGATTCCGCATCAACCTGTCCAAAAATTACAGCTGTGATTTTTGAGGAGGGAAGTGCTTGCAAAACAATAGGAACATATGCCTTCCGCAATAATCCTATTGAAAGATTAGAGCTTCCAAGCTCGGTTACCACGATAGGAAAATATGCATTTTCAAAATGTACCTCCCTTGAGGAGGCTGTAATACCAAGCACCGTTACCGTTATTGGAACTAATGCCTTTAAGGGTTGTTCAAGTGCGGTTATCTACTGCCAAGCCTCGAATAGACCAAGCGGCTGGAGTGAGGGCTGGCAGGACAGCACGGTTGATATTGTGTGGGGCTATGAGAAGCTGCCAAGTATGATTTTTACATACAAGGGCTACTCCACAAGCGACGTAGACGGTCAAATGGCAATAGGCTTTGACATTAACTACACTGCTTTGGAAAGGTACGAAAGGCTTTTGGATAAAAGCGTTGATATGGGTGTTATATTTGCCTCATTTGAACAGCTAAACGGCAAAGAACCACTCGATGCACACGGTAATGCGGTAAAGCTTGAAAGCGGCATGGTTGCCAAAAAAAGCTTGGCGGAATATAAATACACATATTATGATTTCGTTTTGACAAATATTACTGATGATTACAAGAATCATAGCTTTGTAATATCAGCATACATTTTCACCGGTGAGAAAGCTGCGTATGTGCAAGGCAACGGAATATCCGATACAGTGTATGGAATTACCTATAACGAAGCAAGGATGCAGGAGGAGGTAAAATGAAATATATAGCTCCTGAATATGTTATTGAAGGATTAGAAACAAAGGATATTGTGCTATCATCAAGAGCTACTGTTGACGAGAAGGACAGTGGCAGCGCCAGTGTTAGTATGAGCATTTTCAATATTTTGGGCTTGTCATAAGTAAAGACCGCTGTTTTCGTACAAACAGCGGTCTTTTGATTATGCTATTCAATAATTGTATTAATCATGTTCTTGATTTTGTTATGGGTTACATCATGTACTAAGCCTCCCCTGTGCAAGGGGAGGTGGCTGCGTGGTACAATTAGAATTAAAGCAAAACGATTGAAAAACAGACGGAAGGGTTGTGAACCCAATGCTATTCAATAATTGTATTAACCATATTCTTGATTTTATTGTGGGTACAGTTATGCGCCAAGCCTCCCCTGTGCAAGGGGAGGGGGCTGCGTGGTACAATTAGATTTAAAGCAAGGCGGATTGAAAGCAGACGGAAGGGTTGTAAGTATGTTATTACTCAATAATTGTATTAATCATGTTCTTGATTTTATTGTGGGTACAGTTATGCGCCAAGCCTCCCCTGTGCAAGGGGAGGTGGCTGCGTGGTACAATTAGATTTAAAGCAAAACGATTGAAAAGCAGACGGAAGGGTTGTAAGTATGTTATTACTCAATAATCG
>JAFTMJ010000088.1 GCA_017452475.1 Clostridia bacterium
CTCGCAATTTTAGACGAGTAAATCTTGGCTTAATCAAGGCGAAAAAACGCAGACAATTAAAAAATTTTCAAGTTTTTTTAACACAGAGTAAGACGAGATTTACCGTATAAAATCGGGGTTCAACTGGGTCTCTCTCTGCTAGGTATTTGCTAAACTGTCCTTAAGAGTACAACCCTTTCGGCAGTAGCTTTTTTGTGTTACGGCTAATTGTTGCTTTAGGGTTAGCTTTGCTGCTCCTCCATATCGGCGGAAAGCTCCCTTTGGTCTGCGTGAAACTTGGCGGCGCGCTTTTTGGAAAGCTCGCTTGTATGGTACTCCTTTTCCTCGGGGTAGTTAATAACAACCTGCGGGAATGCAATATCGATGTTGTTTTCCTTTAAAATCATACGGTATTCACGGAGCATATCTCTTTCTACCTGGAAGCGGAACTCCTCCTCGCACTTTGCCACAATTTTGATGGTAACATTGGAGTCCTTGTACATACAAACGCCCTTATAAAAGGGACCCTCCACAATATCGGGGATATTTGTCTTTATTCTTTCAAGATTATTTTTGATAAGATTTTCCACAAGCTCAAGGGGAACATCGTAAGGGAAGTCACAGTCTGCCACCGCCAAGGAAAGCTCCCTTGACAAGTTAACCACATCTCCTATGGAGCTGTTATTTATAATAAGGATGTTTCCTGCCGCGTCAATTAGCTTGGTGGAGCGAATTCCTATTTCCATAACCGTGCCGCGGAAGTTGTTTATTGAAATTATTTCGCCAACATTATACTCGTTTTCAAAAATGATGAATATACCTGCAATAATATCGGCAATAAGAGGCTGCGCGCCAAGACCGACAACAAGAGTTAAAACTCCCACAGAGGCAATAAGGGCGGTTGTGTCAACGCCGCAAGCCCTTAAAATCATTATGATTATAGCAATTGCGCAGGCGTATTTTACAAAGCCGTCAATTAACACAAGCACGGTTTTTGCCCTGTTGTTCTTCTCCATTCTCTTTCTAAAGAACAGTCTAACAAGCTTACAAACCGCATAGATAAGAACTATGTAGATAAAGCTGTTTATAAGTACGGGCACGTGCGCCTTCAGTGAGGCTGACATTTTGGTAACATCCCACACATTTTCCTTCATCCACGTGGAAATCTCCGACTCAGGGGACACAAGCTCCACAACAATGCAAGCCACAAAGCCTGCAACAACAAGGGAGAGAATTATTATCTCCAGCCATAAAAGCTTACTCTTTTTCTTTTCCTTCATATTATCCTCCATTTGGCACAGCGCTAAATTCAAAATAGAAGTATTCACTGCCCTTTACATCTGTATTTTCAAAAATCATATCACGGTCAAGGTCGCCTGAAACGACAAAATTCGCACACAGGGTGACACTTTCCGGCATTTCCGCCACTTCATAATATGCGTAATACAACCCTTCTCTATATTCAAAGTCCGTTTCAACTATTTCTATTATCTCGCCGCTTGAAAGCTTAAGCGCGCCGTCCTTGCTATCGGATATTACCCTGTCATCAAGAATAACCTCAAGCAAGCCGTTTTCACAGTTAGCCTTAAAGTCTATCCACACATCCGCATCAATGGTGCCTGATGGGTAAACGGTCTTTAATTCATACCTTATACCGTTTATTTCCTTGAACACTATGTACCTAAGGCTGTAGCTTTGGCAAGCCATATTCTCTGCCACAAATATTGGCGCATTGGAAATAAGCTCGGTATCATCTAACAGCACGGCATAGTAAACATTTTCGTCACTTGATGAGAACTGAAGATTAAGGTAAATGTTAATTGTTCCGTCCTCGTTCTTGGTTATAACCGCATCACCGGGGTTGCGATATGAGAAGCTATATTCAGGCACGGGGGTACTGTAATCAACCGTAAACGGTTCACTTTGATATATCTTATTTAACCCCTCATCCATTATGTAGAAGGAATATTCCGCCTCACCTGCTCCGTTTTGCCAGGAAACAGAGGACATGGTCTTTCCGTAATATTCATCATATAGCAGAGTTTTTATTTCCTCACCGCTTGTTTTGTTTGTAAGAACTAAAAATCCGTTGTCGGGCAGCATACCTAAAAGGTCAATGCGGCTCATTCCACCCTCTAAGTCAACTGACACAATATGCTTAAGGTCATCGACTGTGGGAAGCGTAATGGACCTTGACGCCACCGCCTGCTCCTCCTTAACCTCGCCGCTTAATGAAACCTTGCATAGTTTTAGCTCAACGTAAAGCCCACTACAGCCATACGGCAGGTTAAGCTCAACGCTGTTTGCAACACCTACAACATCGGGCACATAATAATATCCGCTAAGCCCTTCCTGCTTAACGCCATCAAGGTAAACATTAACAAGCAGACTTTCCTCCCACTCATCATTGCTTGCAAGGGGCTTGTTAACCGTGTACACAAGGGTTGCTGTGTTAACCCCCGTTAGCTTTAGGCTGTTAATTTCGGCATCGAGCTTTATTGGCTTCGATATAGAGGATAGGGTATTGTTTAGCTTATATTCACCAACAACCGTTTCGCCCTTACCCTTTATATTCGCCAACACCCTTAAGGCAATTTGACCTGCGGGCGGATCATACACGCTACCCTTAAAAAAGCCGCCCTCTGTTTTATTATTCAGCTCTGACTTCTTTCCGTCAGCTTCCATTTCAAGCACATAGCCCTTGCCAACGCCAAAGGTGTCGGAAATGTACACCGAATAGTCAATTTTTGCGCCTCCTGCTCCACCGCTTGGCAATAAGGAAACATTAAAAACGGCGGTGGGAGTGTCTGAATTTGTGGTATAAAACCGCGCACCCTCATAAGAGGTCATATCCCCTTCACCATCCTTTGCCACTAAGGACAAGTCATACGCAAGCCCCGGCTTCAAGCCTGTGACAAGCTGAGTGTGCGCCCCCTCTCCCTTTACATCATATTCAAAGGAGTGGTACGGGTTTTCCACAACTAAGCTGTAGCTTTTTTCCTTCTCAAGACTGTCAAGCTCCACACTGTAGCTCACATAGTCATTGCCTGCGTTAAGCTCCAAAACCTCTATCTCGGGGGTGGGGGCGGTAATGCCCAAAATAATTGCCACTGATGAGGCGGCAGCAACCACAGTTGTTACCACCGTGGTGGCAACCGTTGTGGCAGAGCCTGTCAGCCTTTGCAGCAGCCGCTTAATGGGATTTTGAGAGGCGACTGATTTTTTCGCTTGCCCTTGGCTGGGCTTATACTCGTGACCCTTTGGGGAATGCTCCTGCACAGGGGCGCTGACCTCGGTGGCGGCGGCATATTGCTCCGCCTTAAAGGGCTTATGCTCTAAAAAGCTGTTATATTCTTGAGAGTTATAATGCTCGTTTATCAAATAGCCTCCTCCTTCCTGTTTATCTAATTAAATTTTATCATACACGAAAAGCCCAGTCAATAAAAATTTTTATTGTTAAAAAAATTTTTTAATGTTGTTTTTTACCTCACTATATTGTATAATATAATAAGTGTTTTAGGAGGTGGGAAAATGCGTCAGCTTTACGGCTCGATTAACGAGTCCTTACATTCGGTTTTGCCTATTTGCGCAATAGTTTTGCTTCTTAGCATATCCCTATCTCCCGTTATGCCCGGAGTTATGGTCATGTTCCTATTCGGCGCTATGCTCATTATTTTGGGTATGAGCATATTTACCATAGGCTCTAACATTTCTATGGAGCCTCTTGGCGAGGGCGTCGGTATTCAGCTCAGTAAATCAAAGAGCAAGGTCTTTCCTGTTATTATTTGCTTTGTGGTTGGTGTGCTTATCACCATTGCGGAGCCTGACCTTACGGTGCTTGCGGAAAAGGTGCCCTCTATTGACAGCTGGGTGCTTATTTTTCTTGTCGCCTTGGGCGTTGGCGTTTTCTTGGCTGTGGCGTTTATCAAAACCAAGTTTAAAATTAGGCTTTCCTACATTTTAGTGCCGCTTTATGCCGTGGTTTTGGTGCTGGCGTGCCTGCCTTACATTTTTGATGTGGGCTCTGTTGACTTTATCCCAACTGCATTTGACTCCGGCGGAGTCACCACAGGCCCCATTACCGTGCCGTTTATTATGGCTTTGGGCGCGGGTCTTGCCTCTATGCGTAAGGATAAGCACTCCGCAGAGGACAGCTTCGGTCTTGTTGCCCTTTGCTCTATCGGCCCTATTTTGTCCGTTATGGTTTTGAGCCTTATTATTAAGCCTGAGCCTGCCGCAGAGAATGTGGCTGTATTTGACTACACAATTAACACCCGTGAGGCATTTTTGAGGTTTTTGGATATTGATACGGGCATTGTGAGATATGTCCAGGAGGTTGCCCTTGCCTTTTTGCCTATTGTTGGTATGTTTATTGTTTACCAGCTTATCTTTAAGAGGTTTAAGAAGAACCAAGTCATCCGTATTTCCATCGGCTTTGCCTACACCTATGTTGGGCTTGTTCTTTTCTTGACAGGCGCAAATGTGGGCTTTATGCCTGCGGGTCAGCTTATCGGTGAGGTTATTGCCTTAAGCGCCTTTAAGT
The DNA here is from genome assembly GCA_017452475.1 of Clostridia bacterium. Lineage (GTDB taxonomy): Bacteria > Bacillota > Clostridia > Oscillospirales > CAG-272 > RGIG2000. The sequence continues at coordinate 4,523 of JAFTMJ010000088.1, forward strand.
ATGCCCTTATTCCTATTGGTATGATACTTGGATATTTCGTTGTTTCCGCCGAGCCTGCGGTGCATGTTTTGAAAAAGCAGGTTGAGGAGGTTACAAACGGCGCTATCTCCCAAAAATCAATTGGCATTGCCTTGTCTGTGGGTGTTGCGGTTTCCGTTGGTATTTCAATGGTGAGGGTTTTGACAGGAATTCCTATCCTTCCTATTGTTATTGTGGGATATATTATCCCTCTTGTTATTACCTTCTTTGTTCCGCCGATTTACACAGGTATCGCATTCGACTCTGGTGGAGTTGCCTCCGGTCCTATGGCGACAACCTTTATTTTGCCCTTTGCAATCGGCGCTTGCGAGGCGTTGGGCGGCAACATAATGACAGATGCCTTCGGCATTGTTGCCATGATTGCCATGACACCGCTTATCACCATACAGGTCCTTGGCTTGATTGGCAAAACAAGGCAGGACAGGAAGCTTAGAAAAATCCATATGGAAATTGAGCAGATTGATGACGGTATTGTTTACTACGATGAGGGGGAGGCTGAATAATGAACGAAAACAAAATTATAATGCTATTCTCTATCATCAGCCGTGGTAAGGGCGGACAGTACATTAGGATGCTTAAGGAAAAGGGACTTTTCTTAAACTACCAGTGTGTCGGCGCAGGCACGGCATCCTCTGAGATGATGGATATTTTGGGCCTTGGCAACAATGACAAGGATATTATGATAAGCTTTGGCACATTTAAGGCAGTCCACAACCTGTGCGGTGATTTTAGCAAGGTTATGGGCTCAAATATGGGCTATGGCGGTATTGCTATGGTTATCTCCCCTACGGCATTCAGCAAAATCAGCGCAGAGATAATCAAAAGAAACAGTGAAGAAATTAAGAAAGGAGACGGTGACAATATGCACAGCGAATTTGAATACAGCTTAATTCTTATCTCCGTTAACCGCGGTTATACCGATGGCGTTATGCAAACGGCAAAGAAGGCAGGCGCCACAGGCGGTACTGTTATTAAGGCGCGTTTGGCTGAGGCGCAGGAGATTGAGGCTTACGCAAATACTGTACTTAACGACGAAAAGGAGATTGTTACCATTTTGGCGCCTAACAGCATTAGAAACCAAATCCTTGAGGATGTAAACAGGGAGTTCGGGCTTAAGAGTGAGGCGCAGGGCACCGTCCTTTCCGTTCCTGTTGACAAGGTGTTTAAGATTTGACCTACAAAGGGATGTGCGTAACATCCCTTTTTGTATTAAATTTCCTCTTGACAAGCGTTTTTTTCTTTGCTATAATAAATGGGACAGAGTGTCCCAAGTGTTATTTTGTGAGGAGAAGGCTATGGCAAGCAAAAATGAAGCTCTTTTTGAAAAAATAAAAAAATGTATTGATAATTTCTTTGACCTAAACGGATATTCCCCATCTGTACGCGACATTTCCGTTGTGATTGGCACGCCGAAAAGCACTGTGCAAAGGTATCTTGACCAAATGCGCAAAACAGGAGTTATAAAAACGGGCAAGCGCGGCATTGAAACGGAGCATATTGCAAAGACAGAGCGCGCCGTTATTTCCGTGCCTGTTTTGGGTCTTATCCCCTGCGGTCCATTAACCGAGGAGGAGGAATATGTGGACAGCTACATTAAGCTGCCACAGTCCTTTTTGGGAAGCGGTGAATTTTTTATTCTTACCGCCCGTGGAGAGTCTATGATTGAGGCAGGGATTGACGACGGGGATTTGGTTGTGGTGAAAAAGCAGAACCACGCGCGAAGCGGCGACATTATTGTTGCCTTAGCTGACGGCAAGAACACCCTAAAAAGGTATTTTCCCGAGCCTGAAAGCAAGCGAATTAGGCTACACCCCGAAAACTCCGAAATGGAGGATTTTTATGTAACCGAGCTATACATACAGGGTGTGGCGACAAAGATTATTAAGGATTTATAATGGCAAGGTATGAAAGAGTGCCCTTAAATGTGGATGCCCTATTTTTGTCAAGCGGCAAAATAAAGCCTCGGAAAATAATATTGAAGGAGGGCATTTTCACAATTGACAGGGTTGTTTCCCTTAAGAACTACTGCCCAAGGGTGGTGCCCTGCGTTTCCCCTGTGGAGTACACGGTTATTGTGGAGGGTAACGAAAAGAAAATTTACTATGAGCCACACAGCAATATGTGGTTTTCGGTTAAAAAATACAATTAGGTAAAGAGATGGAAAAAAGCAAGATAAGAGCTATTTTACACAGTGATGCCAACTGCTTTTACGCCTCCTGCGAGATGGTTTTACAGCCTGAGCTGCGGGACAAGGCGGTGGCGGTGTGCGGCAACACGGAGGAACGGCACGGCATTGTGCTTGCCAAGAGCGAAAAGGCAAAAAAGGCAGGAATCACCACAGGTATGCCCAACTGGGAGGCGCTAAAGAAGTGCCCCGACTTGATTATTGTGCCGCCAAGATTTGAATATTACTCTCGGTTTTCAAAGCTACTGCATCAAATATACGAAAGGTACACGGACTATGTGGAGCCCTTCGGCTTGGATGAGTGCTGGCTTGATGTGACCGACAACATAAAGAGCCCAATGACAATTGCGGAGGAAATAAGGCAAGCGGTAAAGGATGAGCTGGGGCTAACGGTGAGCATTGGCGTTTCCTTTAACAAGGTGTTTGCCAAGTTGGGCAGTGATATGAAAAAGCCCGATGCCATAACGGAAATTACCCCTGACAATTTCAAATTAAAGGTTTGGCCCCTTCCCTGCTCGGAGCTTTTGTATTGCGGCAGGCAGACAACCGTTCATTTGGAGAGGCTGGCTGTGCATACAATCGGTCAGTTAGCCGCCCTTCCCCTTGACTATGTGGAGAAGAAATTCGGCAAAAACGGACACTCCCTGTGGCATTTTGCCAACGGGCTTGATGAGTCCCGTGTGGCGCACAAGGACCATTATGAGATGCCGAAGTCCGTGGGGCACGGGGTGACCTGCGTGGAAAATTTAAACAATATTGATGAGGCAAACAAGGTGCTTGTTTCCTTGAGCCAAGACATTGGCTATAAGCTGCGGAAGACCCACCTTTTTGCCTGCGGCGTTTCCTTAACCGTTAAGGACAAAAATTTGGTGTGCCAAAGCTACCAGCTTAAGCTGGGGGCGCCAACACAGGACGAGCTGACAATTTCAAGAGCCGCCCTTAAGCTGCTAAAGGAAAACTACTCCTTTAAGGACCCGATACGGGCGCTGACCGTAACTGCCATAAATCTAAATGGCGAGGGCACGCCAACACAGGCAATCCTTTTACACGATTATGATGCGGATGAAAAACGGAGCAAGCTAAACTGCGCCATTGACGACATAAAAAACACCTTTGGCAAGGAGATTATTAAGCCTGCGGTTATTTTGGACGAGAGCAAAATGCCGAAAAACCGCCAAAAGGATACGGTTTTGCCCGGGTTAATGCATAAATAAAGAGGCTGACTCCTGTCAGCCTCTTTGTTAATTGTTCTCTTCCTTTATTCCTTCACCCTCGCCCTTAGGAACAGGCAAGTTCCACTTAAAGACAATGGCAAGGACACGCAAGCCGATTATAATAAATATGGCAATGAGCATAGATGCCAAGTGAGGGATATGCTTATATGTAAGGGCGTAGAAGATTGCGCCCAAAAGGGTTGGTATCAAATAAATGTGTTTTCTAAAGATAAACGGGATTTCCGCTGAGCAAATATCACGGAGCATTCCGCCGCCGACTCCCGAAATACATCCGCAGAAGATGAGCAAAACAGGATTTGAAAAGCCTGCCTCGATTGCAAAATCGATGCCGTAAATGCAAAAAACGCTAAGTCCTATGGCATCGGTAAAATCAATGGCAAAGTCGTGCCTGTGCTTTGTTATAATCCCTGCTGTTTTGGGAAGCAGGGCAAGGGTGAAGCAAATTATTGAAACGGCAGTGCCTGCAAGAGCCAAAAGGTAGTTGCTTGCATCCGTAAAAATCCTTGGAGTGATGCCTAAGGTTAAATCCCTTATTATACCTCCGCCAAAGCAGGTAAGCAGTGCAAAAATAATGCCGCCCACCATATCGGTTTTCTTTTTAATGGCAATGGCTGTGCCGGACAGAGCAAAGGAAATTACGCCTATGTATTCTACAACAGTTAAAATTATATCTACCATAACCCACCTCTTGATGCAGCTTCAGCTTAATAATACCATAAATGAAAAATTAATTCAACTCATTATATAGAATTTCATCACTAAATATGTTAAAATAAGATGTAATATATCAATAAAGCAATTAAGGAGCTAATATGGAAATTAAGCCTATTGGATATATAAATACGCCCTTCCCCACAAAGTTTGGCTTGCCGCGGCAGGGAGGAGTTTGCAAAAGCATACCCGCCACCCTTGTTTTCGAGCCCGAATTTAGGGTAGCGGAAGCGTTGCGCGGATTGGAAAGGTACAGCCACGTGTGGATAATTTGGGGTTTTTCCGAAAACACGGGCAAGGATTTTTCCCCAACCGTGCGCCCTCCGCGCCTCGGCGGAAACACGCGAGTGGGAGTTTTCGCAACCCGTTCCTCCTTCCGCCCCAATTCCTTAGCCCTTTCCTGCCTTAAGCTGGAGGGGATTGAAAAAACCGCTGATACGGGGTATGTGCTTAAGCTTTCGGGGGCTGATATGAAAAGCGGCACCCCTGTGTATGATATTAAGCCTTATTTGCCCCATATTGACGCTTTTCCAAATGCGTTAGGCGGCTTTAGCACGGAAATTGAGGACTACACAAAAAGCGTTGTTATCCCAAGCGAGCTTAAGGAAAAGCTACCTCCACACCTTTTAGAATGCTTAACCGAAGCCCTAAGCCAAGACCCGCGCCCGTCTTATATTGATGACGGGGACAGGGTGTACGGCTTCCCCTTTGATAAATACGAGGTTAGGTTTAAGGTAGAGGGAAAAATTTTAACCGTTACGGAGATTTTTGAGGTATGACACATCAAATGAAGCTAAAGCCCATCCCCTTTGACTTGATAAAAAGCGGGCAAAAAACGGTGGAAATGAGGCTAAATGACGAGAAGCGAAGCCTTATCAAAGCAGGAGATTTTATCGAATTTACTAACACGGAAAGCGGTGAAAAGGTGCTGACCTGTGTCTGTAATTTAACAAAATTTGATAATTTTGAAGCACTGTACAAGCATTTTGACAAGCGCTTGCTTGGGTACTGTGAGGGTGAAAACGCTGACCCTTGCGATATGAGCCAATATTACAAAAAAGAGGATGTTGAAAATCACGGGGCTTTGGCAATTGAAATCAAGTTAATATAAAAAGGATGTTGAAAAACAACATCCTTTTTGTTTTGAGTAATTTTAAGTTAATGAAAAATACATAATAAGGTACGCGGCGGTGATAATACCGATGACAACGAACATTGGGACAATCATCAATTTAACTGCCTCCCAATAGGTCTTCCACTTATCCTTGAAGGTGGAGGGGCGCCTGCCCTCACTGCTTTTCGGTCTGCCGTTGCCCACATTGGACATATCCGCAATGGTGCGGCCGTCATCAATATAGGTAACCTTTTCCTTTTTTTCTTTTTTCTTATTGCTCATTTAGTTTCCCTCTAAAAGGTGGCACGCGGCAAAGTGGCCCGGCTCATATTCCTTATACTCAGGGGTTATATGCTTACAAATTTCCTTTGCGTAGGGGCAACGGGTATGGAAGCGACAGCCCTTTGGCGGGTTGGCAGGAGATGGGATATCACCTGTCAAGGGAATTCTGTTCATCTTAATATCCGGGTTAGGATTTGGGATTGCTGAGAACAGCGCCTTTGTATAGGGGTGGAGTGGGTTTGCAAAAATATCGTGCTTTGAGCCAAACTCAACCATTGAGCCTAAGTACATAACACCTATTTTGTCGGAGATAAACTTAACAACGCTCAAATCGTGGGAGATGAACAGGTATGCTAAGTTCATTGACTCCTGAAGCTCCTTTAGCAGGTTGATAATCTGCGCCTGGATGGAAACGTCAAGAGCTGAAACAGGCTCGTCACATACTACAAGCTGTGGGTTAACGCTAAGGGCGCGGGCAATACAAATTCTCTGGCGCTGACCGCCTGAGAACTCGTGTGGATATCTTTCGTAATAATAATCACGCAAGCCGCACTTATCCATAAGGTCTAAAACATAGTCCTTAACCTCAGCCTTGGGAACAATCTTGTGTACATTTACAGGCTCGGACAAAATACCGCCAACCGTGCTCCTTGGTGGGAGGGATGAGTATGGGTCCTGGAAAATGATTTGCATTTTCTTGCGGATTTCGCGCATCTGCTTGGTCTTGTAATTTGTAATATCCTCGCCGTTAAATATGATTTGACCGCCGTTTGATGGGTGGAGCTTCAAAATTGTTCTACCCATTGTAGTTTTACCGCATCCACTCTCACCAACGATACCGATGGTTTCGCCTGCGTGGAGCTTAAAGGACACATCGTCAACCGCAACAAGCTCCTGTAAAACCTTACCTGTAATGGTCTTTTTAAGTGGGAACGCCTTTCTTAAATGGCGAACCTCCAAAAGCGCGTTTGGGTCAAAGGGCTTTTTAAAGTCTTCCTCTGCCCTTGCCTTTTTTGCCTCTAAATATTTTTGCTTTTCTGCCTCGTCATCATACTGAACTTGAAGAGCTTCTTCAGCCTCTAAAATCTTTTCTTCAGCCATTTTGCTCCTCCTTTTCCGCATATAGGTGACATGCTACATAGTGTGTGGGGCTAACCTGCACCATACCCGGATAGTCGCCAAAGCACTTAAGCGTGCATTTGGAGCATCTTTCCTTAAAGTAGCAGTGGTTAGGCATATTGATTGGGTTTGGTACGTTACCCGGGATGTTAAACAGTGTTTCTGTATCAGACTCAAGGGTTGGCTTTGACTTCTGCAAGCCCATTGTATAAGGATGCAACGGGTTGTGGAAAATCTCGGAAACTGTACCCTTTTCAATTACTCTGCCTGCGTACATAACAACAACATAGTCTGCCATTTCCGCAATGATACCAAGGTCGTGGGTGATGAGCAGGATTGAACCGTCAATCTTCTGCTTCAAGTCACGCAAAAGGTCAAGAATTTGCGCCTGAATTGTAACATCGAGAGCTGTTGTAGGCTCGTCGGCAATAATTAAGCGTGGGTTGCAGGCAAGCGCCATTGCAATCATAACGCGCTGACGCATACCGCCCGAAAGCTCGTGTGGGTATGCCTTATAAACACGCTCAGGCATTGCAATGCCAACGAGGTTAAGCATTTCCATTGACTTTTCCTTTGCCATTTCCTTTGTAGCACCGGGAACGTGGATAAAGGTAACCTCGTCAAGCTGTTGACCTATTGTAAATATTGGGTTTAGGGAGGTCATTGGCTCTTGGAAAATCATTGCAATTTGCTTGCCGCGGATACGGTGTATCTCCTTAATCGGCATTTTTGCAATATCGTAAACCTTTTCCTCCATTTCATATTTTGGAGAGCCGTCCAAATTCTTTTCCTGCACGGGCACCATAACAGCCTCGCCGTTCTTATCAAGAACAGGGGTGCCGTCCTTCTTAACCTTTGGCTCGTAAGCAACCGAGCCATCCTCATTGGTCTTATACACAGGAATCATCTTACCCTTTTCGTCATACTTATAGTCGTATGCCTTAAAGCGGATGTCGCCTGAATAAATTTGACCCTGGGGACCCTGCAAAAGACGCATAACGGACATGCTTGTTACGCTCTTTCCGCATCCACTCTCGCCAACTACGCCCACGGTTGCGTTCTTTGGAACATCAAAGGAAACGCCGTTTACCGCCTTTACAACGCCTTGGTCTGTGAAGAAGTAGGTGTGAAGGTCATCAATTTCCAAAATATTTTTACTGTTCTTTAGCTCAGTTGTAAATTCGCTTTCATCAGCCTTGCGGTACTTATATGCCTCAAGGCGCTTCATAACCTTGGAGTTTGCCTTAGCTATTTTGCGAATTTCCTTACCTGTTAGGTAGTTGCTCTTGCTCTTTTCTTCCTTTGCGCCTTCCTCTAAAGAGACATTTTGTAGCTTTTCGTTATCTTTCATCGCTGTCATCTCCTCATCTTGGGGTCAAGCGCGTCACGCAAGCCATCGCCCACAAAGTTAAAGCCAAGAACGGCAATTACGATACAAATACCTGCAGGACCCCAAATGTTAAAGTGGTTCTGTAAAATATCCATATCCGTTGAAATAATGTTAATCATTGTGCCCCACGCCGCATACGGTGCCTTAACACCCAAATTCAGGTAGGACAGGGTTGCCTCATACAAAATCATACTACCTAAGCTTAGTGACATTTGTACAATAAGCTGTGGCATTACGTTTGGCACAAGGTGCTTAAATATCTTTCTGCCTGTGGAGTAGCCCATTGCCTCTGCGGCAACCATATACTCCTGCTCCCTCAAGGAGAGGATTTGTCCCCTTACAAGACGGGCGGTGCCTGTCCAAGAGAAGAGTGTTAGATAAATCATAAGCAGATAGATACGGTACTTACCGTCAACCTCGGCTGCGTCAAGGATTGTACTGATGATAAGCAAAATCGGAATACCCGGCAGACACATAAGAATATCGCATATTCTCATTATTACATTGTCTACCCAGCCACCGAAGTAGCCTGCAATACCGCCAAGGACAACGCCAAGGATTGTAATTACAAATACGGCTAAGAAGCTTACAATAAGTGAAATTCTACCGCCGTACATAAGACGTACGAAAATATCATAGCCCTGGTTGTCAGTACCCAAGATGTGGTCTGCTGACGGTGGGGCAAAGGTATTGTACTGAAGTGTTTTCTCAATGGTTTGCACCATTTCGTAGGTGTTGCCGTCATCATCGGTTACCTCAACAACTGTGGTAATGTACTCAGTTGTTCCGCTTTCGTCAAGCTCGGTTTCCCCCCATTGATTGTAGAAAACAGGTCCTAAAAAGCTGAAAACAAACAAGCCGATAACCATTATAAGGCCGATAATGCTGAGCTTGGAACGGAAAAACCTGCGAACAACCATACGGGTTGGGGACATAAGCTTTACATTTTTATCTAAAGCGTCCTCATCCTGTGACCTCTTAATGAGCCTTTCAAGCTCCTTTTCCTCCGCCTTTTCCCTTGCCTGCCTTGCGCGTTCAAGGTAAAGCTCCTCCTTATCGTAGTTACGGGCAATTGCCTCTGCCTGAATTAAAACAGGCGTTTCACTCTGAGAGTCCGCATATGACAGAGCGATTTTATTAAATTTTCTTTCTCTTGCCATTATTTACGACCTCTCTTTCCTAAAATTTTTGTCATCTCCACGCACCTCTTTACTCAAGCTTAACACGTGGGTCAACAACGGCATACATAAGGTCTGAAAGCAGAACGCCAATTACGCTTAGCACTGCCAAGAACATATTGTAGCCCATTATAAACGGAATGTCACCCTTGTTCATCGCCTTAAGCGCCACGTTACCGATACCGGGCAGGTCAAACACCTGCTCAGTGATGATAGCGCCCGAGAAAAGTGAGGGTAGCAAGCCCGCTAAGGTTGTTACTATTGGAATAAGTGTGTTACGGAATGCATGCTTGTATATAACCTTGCTTTCGCTCAATCCCTTCGCCCTTGCGGTACGAATGTAGTCGGAGCTCATAACCTCTAACATATTTGTTCTTGTCATTCTCATTCGTCCGCCTATTGAAAGGATAACGACGGTGAGGATTGGCAGGAACATATGCATGAAGTAGTCCGGCAACAGGGCAAGTCCTGTTGCGGAGCCACTTGCGTTTACTAAGCCCGAAACCGGGAATATATCCAGCTTGATAGCAAATAAATCCTTTAACATCTGACCGAAGAAGAAGGATGGAAGGGATATACCTATCATTACAAAGATTGTAACAACATAGTCACGGATTGAGTACTGGTGGGTTGCGGCTGTAATGCCAAGGGGGATTGCTATTAAGAACTCGAAAATTGTAGCAATCAGCGCCACCGCAAAGGAAACGCCCATATGGTCAACGATTACATCTGCAACCGGCCTTCTGTACACAAAGCTTGTGCCAAGGTCAAACTGGCATAAGGATTTCAGCCAGTTTAGATATCCCTTGATAATTCCTCCAAAGGAGGGGTTAGCCTCAAGTCCATACATTTCGTACATCTTATCAACTGTTTCTTGTGTTACTGTTGCGCCGCCCTGGTTCATTGCGTTGATTTTATCTTGGATAAAGTCAACGGGCATCATTCTTATCAAAATATAAATGATAAGGGAAACGCCTATCAAAATCAAAATGGATAGGGCAAGCCTCTTAAGAATGTACTTTAACATAGGTCTTTATTTTTCTCCTATATTATTTTACAAATTCAATTTCCCAAATCCTGTCAAGAGGTGAGGAGTATGGGTTCTTCTCTTTTGGAAGTGAGTTTGTATTGATTACCTTTGAGTTGTAAACATATACTACGCTACGCTGGTAAACAGGAAGCTCAATTGCAAGGTCAAGGATGCAGCCCATTGCTTCCCTGTAAATTGCTGTACGCTGTGCCTGTGAATCTGTTGCTCTTGCAGCCTCAATGTATGTGCTAAGTTCATTGAGAAGGTCCTTCTCCTCCTTAGAGCCTGAGGTCTTGATGGATGGGTAGCCCCAAGCAAGTGTGCTTGTAGCGGTAGAGTTCTTGTGGTAAACCTGGTAAAGGTCAGGGTCGATTGTGGAGCCCCAAGCAGCTGCCCAAACGGCAAGTGAGCCTGTGGAAAGCTTTGTGAGCGCCTGTGTATCTGCCTGTACTGTTACATTCCAGCCCAAGCTGTTAAGCAATGCAGCCGCATCTCTAAAGGTTTGATATGTTGGGTGGTCCTGAAGGTTGGAGCCTGCGATTGTGAAGGTTATCTTAAGAGCAGAATCACCCTTCTGTACGCCTTGGCCGTTGTTTGCCTTTCTCATATAATCCTCAATAAGAGCCTTTGCGTCCTCGTTATCAAAGTCCTCCATTGGGTAGTAGCGTCCGTTATCACGGTCCGGGTCGCCCTCTCCATCCTTTGGATATGCCCAGCTTACTGTGGACATTGGCCAGAAAATTCTCTGCGCTGTACCCGGACGGTAGTAGGAAATTGCAAGCTCTGTGTTCATTGCGCACATAATTGCACGGCGAAGGTTAATATCCTTAACCTTGCTTGCGTTAATACCGATGTAACCGTAGCCCAATTGGTCTGTGAGGATGTACTCAGCACCGAGATTTTTAAGTTGCTCAATCTTTGTAAAGTTGTTTTCTGTGAGCTGTGGTGTTGCGTAGTGGATGTCACCCTTTTCAAGCATTGGAAGCGCGTTTGTTGCGCTTACAACCTGGTAACGAACCTTTTCAATCTTTGCGTTGTTGATGCCTGCACCAACAGAATCAAAGTAGTTGTTTGCCTTGAAATATACAACGTTGTCACTGTAGAACTGGTCGCCTGCAGGATTATTGTTGTTGGAACGGTCTGTTGCCTTGTATGCGCCTGCACCCATAGGAACAGAAATGTTTAGTGGTGACTGAATAATCTTTGTCATAAAGTCAAAGGAGCCCCATTCAACACCGAACTTATTGTTCTCGATGTCAACGCCAACCTTTGAGCCCTTGCCGTAGTAGTGCTGAGGAGCAACTGCAAATGCAAAGTTCCAAACAGCCTTAGGGTCGATGCCGTCGATTGTGATTTGAAGCACATCGTACTCATCTGCGTTTGCAACTGTTCCGTCACTGTTGTGGCTTGTTGCAATCTTATATGTATTACCGTTTACAGTAATTGTTGTGCCCTTTGTTTCCTCCTTGTGACCCAAGGAAACGATGCCTGAAATGCTGTCAAACTTAAGGGAGCCGTCGCTACCAACCATTTCGTGGAGGATAACGTCCTTTGCGTTAGAGATAAACTCAGTTACAAGCTTTTGCGCGGAGGAGGTGTATGAAAGAACTGCCTCAAGCTGGCTTCTCATTGTATCGTCAAATGCGAACTCGATAGCTGCTTCTCTATTGGTAACAGAATACATCTTTGTAAGCTTAACGATGTTGTTTCTGTCCTCCTTGCCCTCTTCATCCTTACCGTACTCGATTTCTACATAGCCCTGTGAAGCCATGAAGCAGAAGAGCTGGTCCTTAAAATCAGCATGCTCCTTATATGGAGTTTCGGTATATGCGTCAAGTGCTGTGTCATATGCCTTTTCAAGCTCTTCCTTATAAAGTGTGCAGAGCTTATTGTAGTCAGCCAAGAGCTGCTGCTTCCACTGCTCGTGAGTCATAGAAGCGGGGTCTGCGGAGATAGCTGACTTATAGCCTGAAGCGATTTCGCTTTCAGACAAGTTCATAATAGCTGCCTGCATCTTTGCAACATCAGCATCGTAGGAAACGCCTGTTGAGGACTGAATTCTACCAACCTGCTTATAGGTGTTGATAAGCTGGTTTATACGCGCCGTAGCTCTGTCTGATGCCTGATTTGTAAGCAAGTCGTCAGAGCCTGTGCCTGTATCGGAGTCCTGCCTTTGAGTTCTGTATGCGTTCAAGCCCTCAATCTTTGTTGAGTAAAGGGTTGCAGAGCCTGCGTATACGGGGTCAAGATATACATAGAGGTTGAAAAGCACGTCCTCCATTGTAAGAGGATGACCGTCAGAATACTTAATTCCGTTCTTAAGAACGAAGGTGTATGTGGTTTTGTCTGCCACATCGTCATATGTTGACATATAGTCCTTTGTTACAACAGCCTCGTTTTCGCCGAATGCAACCTGAACCTCGCCGTTTACATACTTAGATGTAAGCATACCGATTTGTGTCATTGACACGATGGTGCTGTCTGCACCTGTTGTTGAATAGAAGGGGTTAAACAAGCCGTCCAACTCCTCGGACATTATTACAAATGCGTCCTTGTTTGCAGGAAGGGAGCTGCCTGTACCGGCATTGCCGCCCGGTGTCACCGGTGCTGCGCCGCTCGGTGTGGTTTCTGTCTCACCGCAGCCTGCAAAAATTCCAACTATACCCATGCACATTGCAATGCAGAGTATTAAAGAAAGAATTCTCTTTTTCATTTTGTTTCTCCTTTATTTATATTAACATTTTTTGAGCATGGGTTATTCGTTAACGGTAAGCTCAACCCTGTTACCGTTAATTATGTAGGTAATCCTTTCGGGATTGTCGCCAACTATGGAAACGGAAACGCCCGAGAAGTCAATGCCCTGGTTGTTGTTGGAGCCTGAAGCAAGTCCTACAAACACCTGCTTAACATCCTTGAAGCGACAGCTTGAGTAAATCTCAATTGTGCCGCCAACGCTGACATTCTTAATATCTGCGCCCTTTTCGATTTTACCCGCAAGCATACCGAAGCTAACATTTGCAGTCGCTGTGGCACCCTTGTCCATTGTTAAAATCATATCCTCAAAGGCGAGATTTTTCATTTCAGCCTCGGCTGAAATTTGACCGAACATACCTACTGAGTAAACACTGGCACCTGAAAGCTGCGCGTACCTGAGATTTTTAATCTTGATAGGAGCGCCGCCCTCTGTTTCTGCGCCGATGAGCTTACCTGTGAACTTGCCGCCGATTAGATAGTCTGCCCATGAATAGAACTTATCCCTACCCAAGACATCCTTGTAATGGAAGTCAAGATCATTCATTATTATATAATTACCGTTTAGGTCGATCTTACCTAACTGGCTGGCTGTGTAAATATGCTTCCACTCACCGTCCATGGTATCTATATAAAGCTTCATTGTGGGGTTAACCGCTGTTGCATTTTCCAAATTCAGTGTGCCTGAATGCTTAACATTTTCGCCTGTTAGCTTGTTTTTGCCCTCAGGGTCTGAATATACGGATAAAAATGTTTTGTTTTCAATTTCGGGGAACACACCCATATAGATTTCACCGGTCTTTTTGTCCCAATATGGCATTGCAATTTCACTGTTAGCCGCCACTTCGTAGCTCTTTAACAATGTTTCCGGGTCGTCTATTGAGTAGAATTCAAATGAGAACTTTGGAATCCATGCTGCATAAAGAGTCAGCACAGGCTCCGACGCCGAGTAGTCACCGTTGGGGTCAAGCTCCAAGCGGTCCTTCTCAAAATCCCACATCTTGGAATAGGTGTAGGACACCTCGCCATTTGCCTCTATTTTTTCTGTACGCTCTGCATACCAGCCTACAAAGCTGTAGCCGTTCCTTGTTGGCTTAAACTTATTAACATCGCCTCTTGTTTCCTTATCGGCAGGGTTAATTAGCTTTGCCACCTTCACACCGTCCTTGGTGGGCAAGGAATTTAAAGCATATGTATCTACTATTACAGAGGTTGCCTCTGTTAAGATGCCGCCGTTTGCGTCATACTTAACGCTGATTTGATAACCACCCTCATCATATTCATCGTAGTGTGATTCATCTCCACAGGAGGCTATTAGCAGTACAGAAGCAAGAGCAACAATGACTAATAAAATTATTCTTAGTTTCTTGTTCATTTCTACTGCATCCTTTTTGTTTTGTTAACGGACACTGAAATAAAGCACGGGGCTTTATTTCAGCGCAGCCGTATTATTTATACTGTCTTGTTTGCACCCTTCTTGGTTTTGATTATGTAAACCGTCATAAATGCGGCACAAGCCACAATTACTGCTGAAAGGATAATGATGGTTACAATAAAGCCAATGTTTGACTGCTCCTTAACTGTTACCTGTGTAACAGGCGCGCTTGGCTTAACGCTTGGTGTGTTGGGATTTGTTGGTGTATCGGGCACGGAGGGCTTATTGCCAGCCTCCTGCTCTGCCTTTAGACGGGCAATCTTGTTTTCTGCGGAAACCAAGGTTGCATATCCCTCAACCAACGCCTGCTGGTCTCTTGTCGGAATCTTGTTATACGCCTCACGAGCCTCGATTACAAGCGCCTCGTGGGAGAGCTTGATTACTCTTGGGAGCTTTGCGATTGCCGCAATTGCCGCCAAGGTATCATCTGTTGCGGAGATTGCACCGTCAACAACTCTATCAAAGTACTGACCGTAAATGAAGTTTTCGTAGCCCTGACCGTTAGATGGTCTTATCATAATCAAGGCTCTGTCAAAGTGACCGATATTATCAATAAAGTTTGCACCGAACAATACATCGTAGTACATACCTGAGGGCACATTCCACATATAGTAGTCTACTATGCCTAAGCCCTGCTTGGTAAGAACTGTACCATTGTTAAGCGGAACGGAATAAGTGCCGCCGCCAATGATATTGTCGTAGGAGTTGTAGTATGCCACATCAAGCTGCTCCTCAAGAACAGGAGCCTCATAGCTTCTAAAGATAACTGTTTCAAGCTTGTCACAGCGGTAGAACGCCTTGTGACCGATGGCGTTCAATGCGTGGGAGAGCTGAACTGTTTCAACGTTAGAGCCTGCAAATGCGTATGAGCTGATTCTAACCGTATCCTCAGCAACGATAACAACGCTTTCCTCACCTGTGCCGGCATATGTAACAAAGATGTAGCCACCGTTATCGGTCTTACAGTAAAGTGAGCCGTTGATTACCTTAACTGTGTCGGAGATATCATATGTGTAGTTATAAACCACATAATCTGTTCCGTTGAACCTGTGTGTTTCTGTCTTAGCAAACGGATCCAAGCTGCAAAGCGCAAACGGGTTATCACCCAAGCTCTTAAGCTTGTCGCCAAGTGTAACCTTAAACGGTGTAAGGTCGCTCTTAATGAATGCATGCTTGCCTATGGACACAGCACCGCTTAAATCAGCCTCTGTAACCGCTGAGTATGCAAACGCATACGCATCAAGGCTTGTAACTGCGCTGAAGTTGTTAACCTCAGTCAAGAATTCATTATACGCAAACGCGCCCTCGCCGATTTCAACTCCGTTTGAATTAAATGTAACCTTATTAAGTCCACTCAAGGTAAACGCGTACTTCTCTACGCTTGTGGCAGAGGACAAATCAATTTCCTTAAGGGATGTGCAGTTTGAGAAGGAGTCATTGCGAACTGTAACAATCTTATCGAGGTTGATGCTCTCAAGCGCATTACAGCCGTAGAACGCAAGCTCGGGAATTACTGTAAAGTTATCTCCAAGAGTTACACTCTTAAGCTCTGTACAGTACGCAAACACACCCTTGCCAACATTTTGATTGTCCGCTGTGTTTTCAATGTGTGAAAGGTCAATTGACTCAAATGCTGCGCCGTAGTAGTGGAACACATAGGAGTCACCTGAAATCATAATATTTTGTGTAAAGCTGTCAGTATAAACAAACTGCTCATCACCTGTGAAGGCAAGGTCGCCAATGGAGATGATGTTCTTAAAGCCAACCTCTTGTCCGTTATGATCAAGAATAGACTTAAGTGAACAGCAGTTATAGAATGCCTGCTCACCAACTGTAATATTTTCGCCAAGGGTCATTGACACAAGGTCTGCCGCGCCCATAAAGGCGAAGTCGCCAATAGCAACATTGTTGCCCACAGTAAGGCTTCTCATTGGTGAATTGTAGTTAAAGTAGTAGCAGCGCTGGTTCAAGCCGTTTAGATAATACTCAACGGTGTAGCGGCCGCTAAGCCTGTTATTGTACATAAATGCGCCCTTGCCAAGCTCAACATCGTTGCCGACTGTAACTGACACAAGCTTGTCACACTCTGCAAATGCGCCCTCCATAACGGTCTTGCCGTTTGGAATGTTAGCGCTTGTAACTGCGGAGCTTAGGAACGCGTACGCGCCGATATACTCTGCCGCATCAAGGGATGGGTGTGAGGAAATGGCGGTTGCGAAGAAGGAGTAATCTCCAATATATGTAAGAGCGCCAAGCTGAACATCAGCCAACGCGGAGCATTCAGCAAAGGCATAATTGCCAACAACCGTAATGCTTGGGATAACAACCTTCTTAATGCTTTCGTTGTCTGCAAAGGCGCCTGCGCCGATTTCAACAACCTTGTCATTGATTAGCTCAAATGCACCGTTTTCAAGCTCAATCGCCGGAGCAACAAGGACAAGCACCTTTTCATCCTTGGAAAGGATGTAGCTGCTGTTCTGTGCCAAGAAGGCGTTGTTTTCCTTTGCGGCACTGAAGCTCTTAATGCCTGAGTTTGCAAATGCATACTCGGAAATTACGTTAACGTCCTTACCGATGGTAACATTGTCAAGCCTTGTACAGCCGTAGAATGCGCCCTCCGGAATAACCTTTGTATTAATTGTTGCCATAAGCATTTCATCGCTGTCATATGTCTTCATCTTCGAGAGGTTTGTACATCCCGAGAATACATACGGACCGTACTTAACAAGCTCTGCGTAAACATTTACCTCGTCAAGCCTTATGTCGCCAAAGAATGCATAGCCGCCAACGGACTGAAGTGTCTTTGGAATGGTAACCTTATTAAGGTTCCTGTTGTTTGCAAATGCGTAGTCGCCAATTGCGCGGGCGTTGTCAAGAACAAGTGTACCGCGAAGGTCACAGCCTTGGAACGCACCCATATTGATGAGCTTAACATTTTTCAAGCCCTCGCCTGTTACGGTCCTTCCGTTTTCATCCACATAGGTAACGGTTGTCAAGCTGGTACAGCCAAAGAACGCGCCGTACTCAATAGCCTCAACTGTGTAAGGAATAACTACCTCCTCAAGGGCGGTAAGTCCTGCAAAGGCATACGGACCTATCTTTTCGATACCCGCAGGGATAACAACCTTTTTAATGGTTTTCTCACCAAGGAACTGTACCTTTGTAAGGTTTGGATCCTCCTCGGAAATTTCATCATCTGCGGTCTTTTCAACATAATCAAAGTTAGAGAACGCATACTGACCGATTTCTGTCAGCACAAGCTCAGCAGGGATATTAACCGTGCCGCCGTTACCGAAGTAGTGGGTAAGTGACGGACCCGACCTTATCCATGGGTTCTTAACCTCAACATTTATCGTTTCGGAGTAGAAGGTGTTCTTGCCGTCAAGCATAACCTTGGCGGTTACTGAAGCATAGCCCTCCTCCTTAGCAACAACTACACCGTTTTCATCAATGGAAACAATATTACTGTTGCTGGACTCAAATACTATCTTTGCCGTATCAAAATACGGAATGAACCTTGTTTTAAGCTCCACCGACTCGGAGGGGAACATCTTTAGGTTGAAGCCGCCGCTGAATAGCTTAACGTCGCCTGTCATACCAATGTCACGCTCATCGTTATTCAAGTAGTAGTATGCCTTCAAGGTCTTATAGCCTGTAACATCAAATACATCCGCAACAGGCTTATCGTACTCTCTGTAATACTTGGAGAGTACAGGGTCATTTAGCGCCTCGGGACCTAAGACGGTAATGTGGAACTGCGCCGCATTTCCGTTTGCATCCCTTGCTTGAATGTATGTTTTACCTGCGCCAACCGCAACAACCTTGTCGTTAACGATTTTTGCAACCCTTGTGTTCATAGAACGGTACTCAATAAGCTCGCTCCAAGGATTTTCTGTGCCGTTTGGATCTGTTTCAGCACTTGGGTACATAATTGGGTTAAGCTGGTAAACCTGGTTTACGCTTAGGTAGTTTGTTTCATTTGAGGACTCCTCAAAGTAGAAGTCAACATACTCATCGGGCAAGCCGATTTCATATGTGGAAAGGTTCAAGGCGTAGTCATATGCGGTAACAACAAAGGTGTTCTTGTTCTTTGCGTTCGCCTTAAGTTCGTAAATGTAATCTGTAAGCTCAAACTCAACATAGGTTGTGCCGTTGAAGGTGGAGTAAACAGGTGTTAGGTAGCTCTCAAAGGACTCCATAAGATATTCATATCCGTCCTTTGCAAGCTCCTCTGCCGTTGCCTTTCTTACATAACCGAAGTTAAGCGCCATTGCGTAGTGGTTATCGTAAACTGCCACATTTGCGTAGAGCCTGTTTTTCTTAAGATCCTTGTCATATTCGGTGTAGAACTCACAGTCGGTAACGATTGGAGCCTGGTAGTCGATTACAATCGGGAACTCAAAGGTGTTCTTAAGGTTAGTGTCAGCACCGCCGTCCTCATAATCAAGGAAGCCCTCAATCTTAACGGAAAGCTGCGCGTTGTTTGGAAGATCATAATCCTGTGTGTCAAACTCAACCTCAATATTTGCGGGATAAATAGAGCCGCCGTCACCGTAAGACTTACGGATATCGTACTCCTCTGTTTTGAAAATAACCTCACCCGTTGCATCGTTTGTGATGGTAACAACCATCTTAGCCGCATTTCTCAAAAGGCCTGCCCAAACGAAGCGGAAGGAGTGAACTGTTTCATCCGAGTAGGAAAGGGCGATGAAATCTCTGTTTGCCGCAATAATTTGATCCTGAGGATTCTGCTGGAAGTAGTATGAGCCAAGGTAGCTTACATAGTCGGAGTAAAGACCGCCTATTGGACGGGTTGGGTATGCATCCGCCATAACCTTGTCATCCTGTGAAATACCGTCATCAAGCTCGTCCCTGTTTGTTTCAAAGTAATCTGTATCAAACAATGGAGCCTTTGTCCAGTCGCCGTAGAAGGCGAGATACGGAACGTTTAGGTCAACCTCTGTGCCGCTAACCGCGTCAAGGCTAACGAAGCCCTCAACATACATACCGTTTTCAAAGGACTCATCAAGATACTTCTTGTCAGCATCGGACAAGGTGATTTTTGCCTCAACCACTGCCACGCTGTTGCCCGAAACGGTAACGCTTGTGCCATTCTTGGTTCCGCCTGTAACCTTAACAACCTCAAACTTAGCGCCGTTTAGGATATAGCCCTCTTCAGTAACGGTTGTTTCACCGCGAACGGTTTCTGTTTCGCTAACGCCCTCTGTCATAACAGTTGCGGAAAGCTTGTAGGTAAGCGCGGAGCTGCCGAAATTATTAATAGCAAATTTAAGTGTGTAAACGCCTGTCTTATTCTTATCATCGCCAAGCTCAATCTTAGCCTTGTCCATTACGCTACCGTCTTCTCTGTCGTAGGTTTGGATGTAAGCTGTTGTCTTAGCCGCGCTTACAAGGTTTGCAAGGCCTGCGCCCTGCTTTCTTACCGCATAGGGTAAGCCGTTTGTGTTATACATAACGTCCGCTGTGGACATAAGCAAGCAATTAACCAAGGAGTTAATTGCCCTATTCTTCTCTGCGCCCTGTGGCATATTCTTAATGCTGTCAAACTCGTTTTCAACATACTGACGGAGGAGTGCGATAACACCGGACATATTTGGGCACGCCATTGATGTACCGGAAAGACGGTCATAGCCGCCGCCTGTAACAGCGGAAAGGATGTTACCGCCGTGGGCTGTAATTTCCGGCTTAATGCCCAAGTCAGGAGCAGGGCCCCAGGAGGAGAAGTCTGAAATGAAGGGACCGGATGTTTGCAAGCGACCGATCTTGATTTTACCGTTTCCGTTTGCCGCAAGCAGCTCACCGTCATCCTGTGAAATAGAACAAATCGGAATTGAAACCGTTCCTGCGTTCATCTTTATGTCACCGGACACATTGTTATAAATGATAATTGCTGCAGCGCCTGCATCCTGCGCAGCCTTCGCCTTTTCCTCGAAGGTGGTGGAGCCACGGCGAACAAGAACAATTTTGCCCCTAACATCTACGGTCTTATAGTCCGCAGGACGTCCTGAGCCGGGGATAACAACATATTCCATCTCAAGCACTTCGTTGGAATCTGCAGGGATACGGTCCTTTAAGAACTCCTCAAAGAAGTCCTTTTCCTTGCTGGAGGCATTTGTTGCCTCAACGAAGTAGATGATTGAATCATTAAATAATATGTAAGGAGTTTTCTTACCGTTGATTGATGCAACAGACATAGCGCCCTCATATGTGGATGGAGAGCCAACTGTTGATGTATCGGGGTTAGAGGTAAGACCCAGGTTACCGTTCTTATCAGAGCCGTATGCTGAGTTGTAGCTGTTTGATGCGGCAACAACCAAGCTAATGCCTGCGTCCCTAATCTTTTGGTAAACATTGCCGTTTACTGCCTCCTTGTCGCTCTCGCGGCTGAAGCCGCAGGCTGTACCCAAGGACATATTGATAACGTCAACGCCTAAGAGAACGCAGTCCTCAAGGGCGGACAAAATCCAAGATGTACGGGCGCTTTCCTCAATATCGGAGAAGGTTTTCATAGAAACGATCTGCGCAAGAGGCGCAACACCTGTAATCACATCATCACTTCCCGCAATAACACCCGAAACGTGTGTACCGTGATTGTTATGGAGTGAATAAACATCGGGGTCCCTGTCTGCATAGTCGAAGGCAAACGGCACCTTGTCACTGACATATAGGTCGTCAGCGGTAACGCCCTCCATATAGAACTCAGCGCGAGTGTCCTTGTAAAGAAGAAGGTCGGTAACCATCTGCTTTGTCAAGCCAAGCCTTTCCCTATCAGCCTTAAAATTGCTGTCAAGGAAGGCTGTGTGTGTATAGTCAAGACCTGTGTCAAGCACGGCAACAACCATACCCTCGCCCTTGTACTTGAAGTCTGAGCTGTTGAAGATACCGGTGTTTTCGTAGAAGTTAACATCATTTTCCACAAGCTTGGAGTCAGCAGGCTCATAAACCTCACCCACAATAACAGTTGCCTTTGTGCCGATTGCATCGCAGGCAGCATCAAAGTCGCCAGCCTGGATAAGCACCTCAAAGCCGCTGAATATTGTGTTATAATTAACACCCTTTGTATAGCTAATACCCTTTGCAGACAATGCCTTCAAAATCCTTGTCTGCTCCGAATAAGCATTTGCCATAACCTTTGTTGCCGCATCGGTGGTGGCAAACTGTACCATTGACATAGACTTGTCCGACTCACCGTACGCGTCCATAATGGCTGGCATATTAAGGTCGACAATTAGGGAGATTGTGTCAGTATTCTTAACCGTGCTTGGTAGCTTTTGAACTACGCTTGGGTTGAAGAACTGCTCCATATTGTCCTTTAGTTTTCCGTTATACTCACTAAGGTACGTGGGAGCTGTGGCATTTACACCAAGCACCGAAGCACCAACTGAGAATAACATTGCGAACAGCAACAGTGCCGAAATGGCAACCAAAGCTATTCTTGCGGTTCTTTTTGTCTTCATTTTCGCTTCGCCTTTCTTTATTTTGCGTGTGTATATTATACTGTTAAGCATACGTGTTTTATTTTATCATAATATAGGCGTAATTTCAAGTCCTTTTTCCCTTTATCTCTTTTTAGATTTAGCGTTTTAGCCTTGTGTTGCTTTAACACGGTAAAATCTCAAAAGTGCCGCAAGCCTTTGCTTTACAAGGCTTTGTCAGATTTTAGGCACTTGTATAAAATATATTATATTTAACGCGCAAATTATTTTGTTACTTTTTTGTTAATTGAAATTTACCTTTTGTTTCTTTTTTTCGTTTATCACGAAAAATTTCTTTGCCTTACCCTGTTCTTTTCTGCTCTTTCTGCTGTTTTTATGGCTTTTTGTCCACCCTGTGTCGATTATTCTCAATTTTTTTGCAGAAAAAATTCTAATCACAGTTTTTTACCTATATTGACAATTTACAATAAATATGGTAAAATAACGAGGAATAACTTTTTAGAAAGGTGATACATATGGCTAATTATGAGCTTAACTCACGCAGGCAGGCAGGCGGCGATATGGCGGATGAAGGATTTTTTGTGAAGCATCGCAAGACAATCCACACAATCTACGGCATTATACTAAGCGCCCTTGTGCTTGCCACCGCAATTGTTACTGTGGTGATGTGTGTTGATATTTATAACTCGGGGCCCTCCCCTTTTACAAGGCAGAGCGTTTACGAGCATTTTATGTCTGCTTCTGCGCTAATTTATGTTCTTGTCGCATTTATAGTAGGCGGCGGTGTGCTTAACCTTGTCCTGCCCCTTGAAAAGAAAAGGCTGAAGGGCACGGTGGATGAAAGGCTTGTGCTTAGTAAGCTTTTTAGCAAACTGACAGGTGTTAGCGCAGAGGGCGCGCAGAAAATTGAAAAACAACGCCTTATCCGCTTTATTATGCTGGTTATCAGCTTTGTTTTGACTGTGGGCGCTTCTGTTGCCGCTATTGTTTACCTTGCCGTATCATTCGATGTGACCGACAAGGGAATTAACAGCGATGTTATTGCAGGCACACTGAATTTATTAAGAATTTTTGCAGCTCCCTTAATCTATCTCATTGTTACCGCTTTTGTGTGCAAGAGCAGCATCAAAAAGGAGCTTGAAATCGTAAAAAATGAGCTTAAAACCCCAAAAACAGGGGAGGGAGTGGTTGATTTTAGCGAAAACGAGGCTGAAGGCAACCAAGCGGCTAAGGCAGAGAGTAAGGGTACCTTTACCAAGCTAAGCTGCGACCTTGACAAAACGGTTAGAAACGCAAAAAAGCCTAAGGCTTGGCACGGATATTTGCGCATTGGCGTAGCCTCACTGCTTGCCTGCGCCGCCATTGTATTTATTATTGTTGGAATAGCAAACGGCGGTATGGGCGATGTGCTGACCAAGGCGATTAACATTTGTACGGAATGTATAGGAATGGGGTAATGGCAGATGAAGAAATTTTTTAGCAAATTAAAAAGCCTAATCCCAACAAAGCGTAAGCTTATTCAGCTTTACTCCGCCCTTTTGTTTAATGCAAACATCAAGGGCTTTGTATCGGGAAAAATCTACAAGGGTGCAACAAAAAATGTTTGTGCCCCCGGAATTAACTGTTATTCCTGCCCCAGCGCCGTTGGCGCCTGCCCGCTTGGCGCACTGCAAAACGCCCTTGGTGCAAGCCAGCACAGAGCCCCCTTCTATGTTATCGGCATTTTGATGCTCTATGCGCTATTGTTTGGCCGTTTCATTTGCGGCTTCCTTTGTCCCTTCGGTTTAATACAGGAGCTTCTTTACAAGATTAAAACGCCTAAGCTTAAGAAAAGCCGTGTTACAAGAATTTTATCCTACCTTAAGTATGTAATTCTTGTTTTCTTTGTAGTATTTATTCCTCTTGTTTACTTTGCCCCCGGCTTTTGCAAGTACATTTGCCCTGCGGGTGTTTTGGAGGGCGCCTTCGGTGTCCTTGGCCACCCCGACAATGCAAACGAAATGTCAAGGCTTGGTCCATTGTTTACTTGGAAGTTCTTACTCCTTATCAGCATTCTTTTAGGCTCGGTGTTCATTTTTAGGATTTTCTGCCGTTTTCTGTGCCCACTCGGCGCTCTTTACGGCTTGTTCAACCACTTCTCTGTTTTCGGCATCAAGCTGGAAAAGCACAAATGCACCGACTGCGGACTTTGTGTAAGCAAGTGTAAGGTGGATATCCGCCATGTTAATGACCACGAATGTATAAATTGCGGTGAATGTATTGATGTTTGCCCCACGCAGGCTATCTCGTGGAAGGGCTCAAAAATTTTCCTGCCACCCAATGAAATCAGCGACCCTGTGTCTATAAACGAAAATAGCACAGAGGAGGAAATCGCTTTAGCAAACCAGCAAAGGGCTGAATTTGAGGCGCAAAACGCAAGAATTAAAAAGAGGAACAAAATTTTAAAGATTGTTGCCGGTTGCGTAATGCTTGGCGTCCTTGCCTTTGCCCTTATTTACTACAACTTTATTGACACTCCAAATGAGGATGTTAAGCCAAAGCCACCCACAAACCAGCAAATTGAGGAGGGCGCCCCACCCCTTGGCATAGAGGTTGGAAACACCTGCTATGGCTTTGAGATGGAGGTCTTTGACGAAAACGGCTTGACAGGTGAAAAATTTGACCCTGCAAATAATCACGGCAAAATTACCATTATTAACTTCTGGGGCACCTGGTGTTCAGGCTGTGTGGATGAGCTTCCGTACTTTGACAGGATTGCAACGGAGTATAAGGACACGGTTACTGTTGTGGCTGTACATACAAGCAGGGACTTCTTAGACGGAAACCCACCCGCTAAGGATTTTGTTATGACCAACTACAAGGACTCCAACATTATCTTTACAAGAGACGAAGCTCTTGACAAGGAGGATAAATACTCCGATGACTATTACTTCAAGCTTTTGGGCGGGGGTGACTCCTACCCCATCACCATAATTCTTGATGAAAAGGGCGTTATTATTTCCGCAAATTACAAGGATATGACCTACAATGAGCTTAAGGAAATAATCGACAGTCAATTGACTAAATAAAAAATACCACTCAGCGCCGAGGCGTTGAGTGGTTATTTTTTATGGAGTCAATATCTTGTGCCTTTTGATTACGGGAATTGTACCGCTTTATTATTCGGCTACGATTGTAAGCTCATAGGTTGCGTCTGCATCTGCAACAACCGCAAAGTAAATCCAAGCACCCTCTGTATCTCCGATAACAAGGGTGTTGTTTTCAGCAGGAATTAAGCTATAGTCTCCGGATGGCTGGAATTGAACTGTGTTGAGTGTAACATTCTCGCCAACTACGGTAACTGTAAGCTTGCTGCCGATGCCTGTGTACACATAGTACTTTGTTTGACCCGCAGTTAAGCTTTCAACAATATCACCTGCGCTTGTATCATATTCCTTTGCGTTGGAGGTGCTGGAGCCCTCCTCAGCCTCGATGGTTGCATACTTGTAGCTTGACTCAACAGATGCGCCGTCTACTGAGGTGATGGCAATCATATATCCCCTACCGTTATCGCTAAAGGTAAAGGTTGCCTTGCCGTCAACAACTGCGGACTCGCCGTACGGTGTGTCATTTTCATCAACTACGCCGTCATCGTTGGTGTCTGCATAGTAAACTGTGAACTTAACATTTGCGTCATCAAAGGTGATGTACCAGGTTGTACCGTCAAAGGATGGGTAAACATAAACGCTTAACCAAGCGGTTTGACCCTCACCAACGGAAATGCTGCCCAAGCCTGTTTCGTGGTCAACCTCGTATGGATAATCGCTGGAGCCGTCCTTTACATGGTTCATATATCCTGAGGTTTCGTTGTAATATCCGAAAGCTGCCTTTTCGCTGATTTCATAATCCTGGGGAGGAACAAGCTCAACATAGTAATCCCCGCTAAAGTCCATATTTTCAAACACATATGCACCCTCTGCATTGGTAACGCCCCTTGCAAGCTCTGTATAGCTTTCACCGTCAAAGCTGTAAAGGATTACTGTAATACCCTCCGCTGCCTCAAAGTCAACATATGCGTAAACGGTGTAGTTCTTCTTAAGCTCGCCAAAGGTGAAGGTAAGACCTGCGCCGTCAAAGCTATCTGAATCGTTTGATACACAGAAAACAACTGTTTCGCCTGACTTTACAGGAATGTCGATATAAACGCCGTTATCACCGTAGATTGCGTACAAATCCTTGCCGTTTACGCTAATGCCAATAAAGCGGTCAGCCACGATGGAAAGAACGCCGTCCTTATCTGCTGTGTAGGTGTAGTATAGATATTCACTGCCGTTGCTTACTGCAATCAAGCTCTTGTCATTGCCGATATATTCCTGCACGTCAATAGGAGTGCTTTCACTGCCCGGCAGGTAAACTGACATTTCCACACTGCTCTCCTCTGCCGATGTAACGCAGAAGTATGCCATACCGTCATCGCCCACAACAGGAGCAACAGGCGCGGTTTCAGCAGTTACCACGGTGCTTGTACCATCGCTCCATGTGATTGTAAAGGTACCAACAACATTGTTAAAGGAAATAAGCTTGCCGCTTGCGTATGGAACACAGAACCAAGCCTCAAAGCCTGCTGCGCAATTAAGGGATGCTGCTTCTGTTAAGAAAAGCGCCTTATCCTGCGCGGAGCCTGCGGTTCCGTTAAAGGTCTTCATTTCTGCCTTTGCGGAGTCATCCTTTGTAAAGATAACCGCCTTTGCATTTGCTGTGTCATCGCTGCAAATTACGATATAATCACCGTTTGTTGCCTCAAATGTAGCAACACCGTCCGCAACAACGCACTCTGTAACTCTTTCAAGCGCCTTGTTATAAACAAAAAGTGTCTTGCCGTTTAGGCTGCTTGGTGTGTTTACTGTGTATGTAATGTCACTCAAAACCGCAACCATCAAGCTAAGCTCAGAGGACTCACCGAAGGAATACTTGCCGTCCTCACTGTCGGAAATAATCCAATATGCGGGGCTGACAATTGTAACCTTAACATAGTAGTTGCCCGGCTCAAGCTCCTCAAAGATAGCCATACCGCGCTCATCGGTTGTGCGGGTAGCCTGCTTCATATCATTTGAGTCAAAAAGCTCTACCTTTGCGCCGCTTATATATGTATCAAACATTGTTGAAAGTGAAACAACATAGTCAACAAGCTTACCAACTGTGATTGTGCCGTCATAAGAGCCAATGCCAAAGGGTGTTGCCTCCTTTGGAAGCACATAGCTGCCGCCGCTTATAACCTCGGTAATTTTTGCGCTGATTTCCTCACCGCTGACTGCAATAAGTCCGCTTGCAATACCGTCAGCATCGGTAACCAATGTATCCTTAAACGCCTGCTCGCCTTGATAAAGCTGAACAACCGCGCCCTCAACCGCACTGTCAGTGCTATCGAAAACATTTACGGTAACAAGCTGAAGCTGAATTGTAAGCTCACGGGAGTCAGACTTGAAGTAAACATATCCTGTTTCTGCAGGAACCAAATAGTTATCTACCCCTGCAATCTCCATAATCTTCGCCTTGAGCTTGCCTTCTTTTAGGTCATACTCCCTTGTGCCAACACCGTCATTACCTGTAACAATAGGCTTGCTAAAGCAGGTTTCGCCCTGGCAAATTTGAATTGTTGCATTCTTCACAGGTCTGCCCTGTGGGTCAACAACAGAAACCTTAACAAGGTTAGGGTTTTCGGGGTCAACGGTGGAGCCGCCCTGTGATGAGCTGCCTGTTGTACTGCCCGGTGTGCTTGGCTGTGTAGCAGGCTTTGAGGACTCGGTTGTGCTTGGCGCTGTGCTTGAGGAAGCGGGTGTTTCATCTCCACCGCAGGCAACCATAAGCAAAGCCATAGAAAGAACAACTGAAATTGTCAAAGCCAAAACTAAAAATTTCTTTAAGCTTTTCATTATAAACCTCCGTTTTTTGTGTAGCTGTTAAAAGCTCTTTATTATTAGCAGGGATATTATATCATTTTTTTATTTATTTTGCAAGTATTAACATAACAAAATATCGCAGGCTTGCACGCCTGCGATATTTGTTTACATTTTGTTTTTAATTTATCCAAAATATTCAACTAAGGTAAAGTAAACCGCCGTTTGGTCCTCGCTACCCTCATAAATGATTTGAATATTCTGTGGCGCGGTAACAACAACGCTTAAATTACCCTGGATGTCACCCTCATATTCCGTGCCGTCTGCCAAAACAATTCTAACATTTTCAGCATCTAAAACGCTAAGGGTTGCGTTTGTGTTAACTCTTAGCACAACAGGGGTATTTTGGTTGAGAAGAACTGCCTGTGTGGATACGCTGTCAGCCTTATTTACAGACACAGGGGCGGGCCTTTCGGTATTTCCGATAGCCTGTTGATTTTCGTAAACGCAAGCAAAAAGCCACGCATTTTCCTTAACCACACTTGTCACCATTTCTCCGAAAATATGTATTTCGCTATCAAAATTGAACCAGCCCTTATGCTCACCGATGTTCTTGATTGCGGTTGCAAGCTGCTCATTAAGCGGATACAAGCCAAGGGTGCCCGCTATTTTCTCGTATTGATAGAACATATCATTATAGCTTTCCTTCAAAACTACCTTTCCGTCCTCGTAGAAGTACTTGCAAAGACGGTCCGTGCCGCACATTTCAACAAAGGACGGCAGGAAGGTATAAATTGTTTCCGTTTCGGAGGAGCTTTCAATACGGGCGGTGTTAATTCTTACATAAATAACAGGTCCGTCAACTGTGTTTAGATGGTAGTAGCCGTCATTTTCGTTATAAACAGCCTTTAGCTCACTGTTTGTAACATCAAAGTCGATAAACTCACTGTTCACATAGTTATCAACCTTTACCGCATTTTTGTCAGCCTGTACATCGGTAAACGGTAAATCAACCTGAGCATCCCCAATTCTTTCTATCTTTAACACACAGCCGTTAACCGTGAAGGACTTAATGCCGATTACAATTTGTGTTGTGCCGCCCTCGTTACCGATGTTAACGCCGTCATTTTTAATTTCAAGCTCAAAGGCGCCGTCCTTAACCTCAAGTGGGCAGATAGTCAAAACATTGTGGGGAGAGCCAAAGTAGCCAATGGTCAAAGCCTTAGATGATTCGTAGCTGAACCTGTAAATACCGCCACGGGTTGGGGTGAAAATAAAGTAGCTCATTGCGGGGCGGTCTATTGTTACATAAGCGCCGCCCTCGTTTACGCTTACCGCGTCGTAAGCAACATGGTCACGGGCGGTTTCATCATAAATCCAAATTGTTTGCTTATTTGTTTCATCCGCATAGTCGTAAATTGTAACTGTCCTTGATGTTATCTCCTCATCAAAATAGCAATCTGTTTGACTGTAATAAACTTGGTCATACATAGATGTTATTTCAAAGGTGTAGTAGCCGCGTTCAAGGCTAAAGGAGGCGGTGCCGCCCATTGCAACCTTTTCGTTAACAAGCTCCCCATCCTTAAAAACCCCAATAATTAAACCGCTTTTTGGGCTTCCCAAGGCGTCAACCACATTAACTGTGTAATTAACGGGCTGATTATCATCCGCAGGAGCAGATGAGGGTGTGCTTGACGGTGGTGTGCTTGGTGTGGTTGAAGGGGATGTGCTTGGCACAGTGGAGCTTTGGGCGGAGGGAGGTGGTGTTTCATCCTCGCCGCAGGAGCATACTGCAAGCACCATGCCTATTACAAGGCACAAAGCAAATAATACCTTAAATAAATTTTTCATATTCTCTCCTATTTTAGACAAAGAAGAGGACCCCTTGTCTGTTTTTTAACGCAATATGCGGTAAGGCAAGCCCTACCGCATAAAACCAAATTACTTCTGAGCCTTGTCCGTTTCGATAAGGGCATAAATTGATGCCATTGCACTGTTTATGATGTCTCTCTTTACAGAATCAATGCTCCATTTTTCAACCTCAGCCAATGCAGAATCATAAATTGCCTGCACCTGAGCTGCGATTTCATCGCTTTCAATTTCCGCGCCGCTTACCATTTCGTTAAGTTCGCTAAGCATATCGGAAACGCTTGCGGGAGCCTCAAGGGTATTATAGTAATAGCAAAGCTTTGTCCAAGAGTGGTCAACGTCTGCAAATGTGAACTTATCCATAATTGCCTGAAGCATTATTGCAAGCTCTCTGTCAACAGGAACACAGCCCTGGCGCTCAGGATATATAATCTCGCTGCCTGTACCGTCTGTGCCGTCCTCAAGCTTGTCAAGATAAGCCCTCATAGCCTCGGTGTAGTCAGGACCTGTACCGTGGTAAATGCCGTTAATGATATCGGTCATTTGGTAAAGCTCCCAGTTTGCATCAAACTCTTCGCCCCAAAGCTTTTTAAGTGCGTTGATACCGTCCTTCTCATAGTAGTTTTTGAAATAAACATACGCCTCGTGGTCGGTTTCAGTCATTCCCATATTGAATCTGCCCTTCTCAATAAGAGATTCAAGAGATTCGGTTTGGAAAATGTTTGTTGTGAAGTGGAAGTCCGCATAAACGATGGAGCCAAGCTCACCGTTTGGAAGCAAATGACAGTAGTAGCCGTACCTTGGGTCGCTTTCATCCTCGCAAAGCTTAACATCAATGCCTGTTGCGATAATGTCGCCAATACCCTCCTCGTAGGTAAAGTATCCGGGAGATGCCTCCTCAAACTTATTGAAGCTCTCGCCAACATACTTAAGGTCGAAGGTGAAGGTGCCTGTGCCGTATACATCGTAGTATGCGATGTCAATGTAGTACTCAACGCCAGCCTCGAAGTAGCCAATCATTGAGCAGTTCTTAAAGTCTCTTTCGTATGTGCCGTCGCCATCCGGGTCTATCAAAAGCTCAGGGCAGTGCCTTTCGCCTGTTTCGGAATGAATGTAAAGTATTCTGTCACCGCCGTTTTCGTTAACCCACTTTTCAAAGTTACCTGTGAATACCCAACCGCTAACCTCTTGAGAAGAGTTGGAGGTGATACGGTATACACCTGACTCAGTAGGAACAAACTTGAAGAGCAAGCCCCTTGGCATAATAATTTGCGTATATGTTACTGTATTTCTAAAGCCCTCCTCGCCTTGAGGGGTTACAACCGCATCATATGCAGAGAAGGAGGTAAGACCCTTAATTGGGTCCTCAAGCTGCTCGTCTGTACCGTAGGTGTTATAGTATGTGCAGAGCTGGAGCCATGTGTTTTCATCTGAGAAGAAGTCGTTCTGCCTTACATACTCCTCAAGGTAGCCCCTTAACTCAACGGTAACAGGGCAATAGCCGTAAAGCCTGGAGTTTGATGCATAGTTACAGTACATAATAAGCGCATTGTACTTGTCAACACCATTAACTATAAACTCGCCAGCCGCTGAAATAACGTCGGTAACAGTAGTTCTCATCTCCTCGGGGAGCTTAAGGGAGAACTGTGTGTTAACCCCCAAAAGACCTGCCATAAGAATTGGACCGTCTGCTGTGCCAACATGGTAATAGCCGTCATTTTCATTCAAAACAACATCGACATAGGAGCCGAAGGTGCCGTCATCCTTCATATCTGTTGCCGCATATCTCGGAATGTAGGATTCAACATCAATATCATCCTCGTCAACTACTCTGAAGTTGTCAAGGTAAACCCTGTCGTCACCCTCATATTCACTTTCATCCTTAATGTAGCAGAAGGCAACCTCATATGTGCCGTCCTCTGTTGCAACCCAAGGACAGCAGCCCTGCCAAGGATTAGTTTCGCCCGGGAGGGGCTTGCCTGAAATTGCATATATATCCTTGCCGTCAACAAGAATATACAAAACATCGTAAAGGCTTTGTGTCGAGCAGTAGTAGTCAAACATAATGCCCTGACCTGCCTTAAGCTCAACATCAACATAAAGAATTGCAAAGGAGTTGTCAATATCGACATTTGTTGATGCTATGCACTGCTCTCCATCCTTATCGTATACAATGAATGGCCAAGAGTATTCCGCATCCTCACCCTCTTCCTCGGGGCGGAAGGAAATATTGATATCTCCATTTACGGTTGCGTCCTTAATTTCGTTTTCAGGGGACATATCCACATCAGGCTTAATCATTGGTGACAAGTCGTAGATGGATGAGAACAGCTCCTGCTCATAATCCTTTGATACATAATGCGCAAATGCGTTTGTGAAGTATCTTTCACCGAGAACTCCGCCTGTCTGTACCATTGAAACAACGCCGTAACGGTCAATGATAACTGTGCAGGGGTTAACGGTGAAGCCAAAGGCGTCCTGAACGTTCATAACGTCATACACCATTGGGAATGTAAGGGCGCAGCCCTCCTGTGTGTAGCTGCCGGGCTTGTTAAAGCTAACAACAAAGTCCTTCATTTTCTTCACATTATCGGAGTCGTATGCGTTGATACCGATAATTTCAATTTCATCACCGTACTGCTCGTACGCGCTTTGGATGTATGGGAACTCCTCAATACAGTAGGTACAGGTTGTGTACCAGAAGTTAAGCATAATTGCCTTCTTGCCGTTTGCAAAAAGGTCGGAGAGCTTAATTTCCTTATCTGTAAATTCGCCTGTTGCAGGGTCGAACACGAATGTGCTGAGTGTCAGGTCGTACATAATGCTGCCAAGTGAAAGCGGCTTGTTTGCCAAGCTACCCTCATTTGGAATAAGAGCTGTGTGTGCCTTAACATCAGCGCCTGTTGTGCCCATTGCTGTGTACTCATTGTAAACATAGCCTGTGGGCAAGCCCTCAACATAAACATACTTTGCCTTGTCAGCAGGGGCGAAAATTCTTGCAACACCGTCCTCACCTGTTCTGCCAAAGCCGCCCATATCACTGTCCCTGTCAGCCTCGCTAAAGAGGAAAACATAAACATTTGAAATCGGCTTATTTGTATTTTCGTCATATACCCTTACTGTGTACTCAATCCTCTGTGTGTCACCACCGTCATCGGGCCTTGAGCTTGGGGTGCTGCTTGGCGTAGGGTCAGGCCTTGAGCTTGGGGTTGTACTGCTTGGCGCGGTACTGCTCGGTGTAGTGCTTGGCACAGTGCTTGAGCCTGTGCTGCCTGCCGGATCAGTATCCTCACCGCAGGATGATATCAATGCCACTGTAAACACAACCAAAAGAAGTGTTAAGAGCAATGATAACAATTTTCTCGTTTTCTTCATTTTCTTTCTCCTTATTTCCTCGGTTCATTCGCTAAAGTTAAAAATGCCAAATAATATATTATCATATGAGCTTTAAAAAATCAATACAAAATTTTAGTTTGCTAAAAGAGTAACACGATATTAACATTTAGTTCAAAGTTCAAAGCTTATTCTTAAGCATTCTTCTCAGCTTGGAGCCCTTAGGGAAAATCGCCATACCCACTGTTATTACAAATCTACTGTGAAGCACCTTTGACTTAAAGGAATATTTTCTCTTAGGAAGCACAAGCTGCGCCTCCTTGGCAAAGATAACATTTATGCTGCATTTATCCCTCAAATACTTGATGGAATTAGCAATATATTCGTCCTTTTTATCGTAATTTACAGACACGTCCCTGCCTTTTTTGTAAATAAAGCGTAAAACCGTATCTATTGCCTCAAAGTTATCGCCAAGCAAGCCTGAGCTAATATAATCACGGGTGTCTTTAACCGTTGAAAGGCTTAGCTTTTCCACACCGTATTTTTCCTTAATGTAATCGCAAAGCTCCTTTTCACCCAATGATTTTGCGTAGGAATAGTGGGTCCTTGACATAAGCTCCCGCCAAGCGATTATGTTTTCTTCAATTTCATTAGCATATTTATTGCCCTCAAGGCTTGCAAGCATAATGCTGAAGTTTTGGGTCACCATGTCGACCTGCGCCTTTATTTTTGCGCTGTTGTCCACAACTATGGTTTGACCGTCGTGAACATGGTAAAAGTAGTACCCTGTGTGGATATTTACCATTTTTTTAGCTAACTTTGATGCAAAAAATGTAATAAGCATATCCTCAGAATAGGTCTGCCTTTTCATTATTACATCCGTCTTTTCGATTTCCGCCTTTGCGCGGAGCAAAAGCTCCCTTTTGAACACCTTGTTCCAAAGAACAAAGTATGAGTGTTGCCTGCCCTGATTTTTTGCGTAAAGCCTTAAAATTTCATCACCCTCCACTGAAATGTCACTGCAAATTGTGGAGTCTGTTTCGCAATACGCAAGGGTTGAGCCGGTTTTAAACGCCCAGTCGTTAATTACTATATCTGCCCCGCTTGCTATGGCTGTATCCACCATTGGAGCATGGTAATTAAATGTAACCGTATCGTCGGAGTCTATATACGCAACATAGTCGCCCTTAGCAAGCATAAGACCATAGGTTCTTGCTGCCAAATGACCTCTGTTTTGTGTTTTTACGTACACAGGGTGGTACTTTTCCAAAATTTCGCTGTAATCAGTATCCGATCCGTCATCAACCAAAACCACCTCGAAATCCTTAAGTGTGGAGGTATAAACACTACCCAAGCACTTATCCAAATACTCGGTTGGAGTATTGTAAGCGCAAACAATTAAGCTTAACTTCATTTTCTTTTCACCTCTCTGTTTTTTCATAATTATTATACATTTTTTTGTGCCGCTTGTCAACCGCTATATTATTTGTGTAAAATATTTAAATTTATATGGTAAATATCCCTTTTTTTATTGACTTTTCACTAATGTTAAGGTATACTATTTGTAGTTATGTTCATGCCGAGGAGGTAAATTTATGAAAAAAAGCATCATTGGACTAATTTTGTCTATGCTGTTTATACTGACGCTATGCTTCATCGTTGTTGCTTGCGGCGAGGACGGTGACCCAACACTACCGTCCGTACCAAGCACAACAGGCTCAAGCACAACAGGCTCTAGCACTACGCCAAGTACAGGCTCTTCAACAGGGGGCTCAAACGATGACATTTTGGATGATGACCCCGGTATTGTTGAAATGCCCGTTAAGCCCGAGGATATTAAGCTTATCCCCGTTGACTATGCCACAATGACTTATGTGGGCACCTCTTTAAAGGACTTTTCCAAGCTTTTTGACGAGCTTAATAAGGTTGGTGACCCTCGCAGTGACATTGCAAACGGAATTTTCCCAGGCTCCCCCTCCACCGCCGTTAACCTTTACGATGCGGACGGTAACGGAAACATTACCGATGAGGATAGGCAGCATTTATACGAATTAACCGTTGACTTGGGCGCTATGCACTATGTTGATTCCGTTTATGTTTACTTTGGACTTGCAAATCAATCCATCACCTTTGAAACAGGTGAAGCATTTAACTATGATAATGTAGTTACATACACCTCGACAATTCCGGGTTGGGCAGAGATTAAGTTAGAAAAGGAAACAAGGTTTATAAACATAAAGTATCCTAACGGTCAGTCCGCTAACGAGCTTGTTGTTTACGGCGCAAGAACCGGAAGGTATGACAAGGTTAACACCGAGAAGCATGACTACAAAACAATGGATTATTTCCTTGGAATCAACGGTAACCAAAGTGACAAAACCACAACCCTTGGATGTGTAAACTACTTTAGAGATTATGTTAACTGGCTATGGTGCTTTGATATTAACAATTATCCCGCATCCCCGGGTACAACCTTTGTAGGTACGATGGCTATGCGATATGACTCAAGATACACTATCCTTAAGGAAATGGGCGTGCATGCAGTCCCCTGCTATATGTTCCGCCCAAGTGACTTTAAGGTCAGCTCCGCTTTGGATTACCTAAAGCCCGAAACATATATTGCATACGGCGAATTTATGTTCCAAAGCGCATTAAGGTTCGGCTACAACCCCGATGCAACAAGGAGTATGGTTGTTGTTAAGGGCTTGCAAAAGATATATAACTTAGATTCTATTTATTGGATTGAGGCAGGAAACGAGCCAAACGGCGAGGGTAACGACGGCTTCTCCCCATATGAGCTTGCCGCACTAACCTCCGTTTCTTATGACGGTCACTGCAACACCCTAACCGCCCTTACAGGAAGCGGCCTTGGAGTTAAAAACGCAAATGCAGGCGTTAAGATGGCTATGGCAGGTCTTGCAGGCGTTGGCGTAAACTATATTAAGTCCATGTCCTTCTGGATGAAGTATAACCGCCCCGACGGTGAGCTTGGACTTGACGCATTTAATGTACACACATATTGCAAAAAGCTGATTAACTATAACGGATATCAGGTTTACGTGGGTGTTTGCCCCGAAATCGGCAAGATTACTGAGTATGTTGAGCAGCTTTGCGATTGGAGAGATAAGTACTATCCCGACAAGGAGATTTGGTTAACCGAGTTCGGTTGGGATACAAACACAAGCTATGACACAGAAAATGCCTGCCATCCGTACGGTGAGTACACCGCAAGACAAATACAGGCTATGTGGCTCATCCGCGCTTACTTTATGTTTGCTGCGGCAGGTGTTGACCGTTGCGCAATGTATCAAGCGCCTGACGGAGGACCGGAGGAAACAACCGTTGGTAAATACAACACAAGCGGTGTTATTGCTTCAAACGGTGAGTATAAGGATTCCTACTACTACATTTATACTGTAAAGAACACAATGGGCGATATGCATTTTGCAGAGGTTATCGACTCAGGAAACGAAAATGTTTGGATTTACCGCTTCGAAAACGATAGCGGCAAGTCATGCTACGCATTATGGTGTCCTACAATGGACAGCGTTAAGGTTAACGGTTATGTACTTAACATAGATGGAACACAGGCTACCCTTACAGAGTTTGCAAACCTTGAAAAGAACGGCATTTCAAGCGCGCTTACCGTGAAAAACGGCACTGTAACCGTAAATGTTAGTGAAAGACCGATACTTGTATTTAGCGAATAATTTGGTTGACAAGGAGATTTTAGCAATGAAACCAGAAAAAATCAGAATTACGCCCGATATGCTCATTAATGACTTCGGCGTAGAAAAAATCGAAAACTACTTTTGCGAATTTGACAACGATGGCGACCCTCTATATGGCGTTGAGGGTGCTGTGCCACAAATTCACCAAAGGCACGACCACTGGTGGATTGGTGAAAGCGACCTTTGCTTCACCGTTGATTTGGGTGCTGTTTATCAAATCACAAATATGTATATTTTTAATAACTATGACGAGCATAAGCCCGAAAAGGATAAGCACGACTACGGTGTTCGTAAGGTTAGAGTTAAAATGGGTACTCCGTTTAGCTGGGAGTATGATGAGCTTTTAGCCCCGGAGGTTCGCAAGTGGACCGGCTTTGAAACAAAGTATGAGACACAGTTTATTAACTTCTCCTTCAATAACAACCAAGCTCCAAGTGAAATCGTAATTTACGGCTACAAGGTAAAGGATATTGTTAAGGATGTTCCCGAAAGAGCACCGCAGAAGTTTAAGAAGCTTGACAAGTTCGTTGGTATGAACGCATTTGTAAATGATGCTGATGATATTTGCCGTGCTGTTACTTACATCCGCGAGTACCATCCTTGGCTTTGGACAACCGTGCCACAGGGCGAAGGCACCACACTTGCCATGTCACCAAGCCTTAACAAGTGCTGGGACTTTGACGAGTATTACACAAGAATGCATAGCTTTGGAATTAATGTTTGCCCAACCATTTCAACCCACAGCAAGAGGACACCTAAGGACTTGTCCCCTAACTCCTGGGACCCCGAAAACTTTTTAAGCTATGCTAAAATGCTGTTCCAATTTGTTGCAAGATACGGCTCAAACAAGGATATTGACCCATCCCGCATTAAGGTTGATGAGGGACAGGAGGTTAAAATCGGTATGGGTGTGCTTGACTCAGTTGAGCCGCTTAACGAGCCTGACGGAACCTGGCTTGGCAGAGAGCAATATTTTTCACCTTTTGAAATGGCCTCCTTCCTCAGCATGTGCTATGACGGACACGAGGGTAGATATAAGGACTGCGGCGTTAAGCAGGCTGACCCTAACTTCTTAATGTCCATGTCAGGCGGCGCAGGTCTTTCCTATGCAAGACTAAAGGCTGTTGAATTCTGGTGCAAGTACAACAGAAAGGACGGCAAGCTCCCATTTGATGTTATCAATGCCCACTGCTACTGCGGTAAAAAGCTTGACGAAAAGGGTATTGCAGAGCTTGTTGACGTTAACCTTGTTGACCGTGGCGACCAAACAGGCAACATTTTCGTAGGTGTTAGCCCTGAGGAGGGCAATATAGTTGCCAACTTCGACTCTATCAGAGATTGGAGAGACAGATATTATCCAAATATGGAAATTTGGCTCACCGAGTTCGGTTGGGACACTAACCAATCCTACAAAACCTCCACATCTGCCCACGCGTATGCGGAGTACACAGGCAGACAGGTTCAGGCTATGTGGCTTGTCCGTGAATATTTGCTCCTTTCCTCTATCGGTGTTGACCGCGCGGCTATGTATATGTCACGTGACTGCGGTCCTGAGGAAACAGCGGTTGGTAAGTACGGCTCAAGCGGTCTTGTAAGATTCCCAATTGAGATAACAGCAAACAACGTAATCCAAGGTAACAAGAAGGATTCCTTCTACTATATTTATACCCTTAAGGAAACACTTAAGGATTGCACATTTGCAGGCGAGGTTGAATCTACAAACGCAAATGTTAGAATCTTTAAGTATGTAAACGGGGAGGGCAAGGCAAAGTATGCCGTTTGGTGCGTGACCTCTGACGGCACAAAGGTGCCCGGCTACATCCTTCCTGTTGGCGAGGGTGAGTACAGCCTTGTTGAGTTCGGCTTTGAAAGATACAAGGGTCAGTGGACAGACCTTGAAAACAAAAACGGCAAGGTTGTCGTTAATGTTTCCGAATGTCCTGTATTTATTGTTGAAAAATAATCCAAGCAAAAAAGTGAGCAAGATTTTTATGTGCTCCCTGTCAAGTAGACATAGTAAAAAACAAAAAAGATAATTGAATAAATCTTTCATTCCCCTACCACGTGGTAGGGGAATTTTTCGTCACGCAGCGGTGGCGAAGTAATACTCGCACGGTGTCATACAGCAAA
>JAFTMJ010000089.1 GCA_017452475.1 Clostridia bacterium
GAGCTTTTAAAGGAATATATCGAAAAGAAAAACAGATGTGAGCTTGAGCTTGAAGATTATGTAATAGAATTAATTGCTAAGGGCGAAATGTATTTATACCGTGTTTTCAAGGAAAACAAGCTGCTTAAGGAAGAATGCTTTTCAAGCAGTGAAGAGATATTAAGCAAAAAAATATTGTTTAGTCAGAATTTGGAAGAGCTATTGAAAAATTCATATTTCAGATTAACAAGCGGAATTGTTTATGAAGAAGCTGCGGATGAAGATAATGCATATTCTGGTGAAGGTTAAATAACAAAAAGGCTGAAAATTGAGGTGAACTCCTTTTAGAGATCACTTCGTTTCAGCCTTTTTTGTTTTTCTTTTTTCTGTAAATAATGTCGTAAACGCAAAGGGAAATAAGTCCCGCCAAGGAAACAGGGGTAAGGACTAAGGAAAGGTTATAAAGGGTGGTGCCCTCATACTCTGTCCTAATTTCGTACTCTCCCCTTGGCACATAGAAGGAAACAAGACCGTCAACTCCTGTGGGGGTAAGCTTTGTTTCCTTGCCTGTATCCCTTTCAACCGCCGTAATTTCATAGCCGGGGTAGAAAATAAGGGGTAGCTGCACAAGCATTTTATCTGTGTCCGTCCGGGCGCTCAGCTCATAAACAGGGGCAAAGGCGGACTCAACCGTAACCGCACCCTTACCCTCAAGGATAGCGGGCTTAATAAAGTAGCTTTCCTTGCCATAGAAGTTATAGTAAAGGCTGTACCTTATGCTTGGCTGCAATGAGTTATAATACTTTGAATTGTACTCACTGTCGGTTAGCTCCTTGGGGCAATATTCCTTGCAGTGACCTATAATGCCCACATTGCCCATGGCATTACCAGCCTCAATATCCTCATAGTACCAATATCCCTGGTTTTCGTATGCCATACGCTTTTCCACAAGGGGCTGGCTCATAACCAGCATAAGGGAGCAAAGCGCAATAATAAGCGCAGTTACACTCTTGCTCCTGCTGCGGTGTGCAAGGAGGCACACAAGGACAGAGGCAAACATTTGCACCAGCGCCCAAGCGCGCCAAGGAAACTGAATTTTGCGCAAAAATTCGGGGGCAACATAGAGCCAAAAGCTCTTATCTATCATAAGAATAAAGGAAACAACAATAGTCAAAACCGAAAGGATAAGCAAGGGACTGCTTTTTAGGCTTGGCTGAAAATTGTCCTTTTCCTTTTTGTAGCTTAAGGTAAAGAACCAATAAAGGATTGCAAAAACGGCAAAGCCAAGCCCGATTTCTGCCCTTTGGTCGGAGATAAGCACAATAGATGATGCAAAAAGCGTGGAAATGGGCAGGTGCAGGTACTTTAGCACAGGGGAAATGGACAGGACTCTATCAAGAAGCACAAAAACAAAGCAAATGAACAAAAAGAGGAAAAATCCCCCCAAAAGCTCCTCTGCCTCCATACCGTTGTCGACGAGCCAAGGCATATTCAAAAAGCCTGAGAAAACACCCTGCTCACCTGTGCGGTTGCTCAGGTGGCTTGGGCTTGTCCACATAAGCTCCTCATCGCTTAGGTTGTAGTAGTCGGTTGACAAAAGCTCCATTTGGCTAAACAACCCGACAGAGGCAATGAAGATAAGCAAAATAACCGCCAAGGCGCCATAAATCAAGAAACGCACCTTTTTTAGAAGAGGGAACAGCTTTTTAATGCTGAACACAAGGTAAAAAATGCCCACAATGAAAACAAGAAGCGATGTTAGGTTATGGGTAAGGTACAAAAGGGCGCCGCCCAAGGCAACATAGGCAAAGGGCAGGGCGGAAATTTCCTTTTTGTCCATATGTACAATGTCGTAAAGCCCCATAAAGAACAAGGGGATAAACAAAAAGGCAAAGGCCTCCGCAATGGCGTTACGGCACAAAAAATCAAAAATACGGTAAGGGTACAAAATGTACATCCCCGCACCCAAAAGGGCGCACAGCCTGTTATTCCTGCAAAGCCTTAAGGCAAAGCGGTACATAAAAAGACCCGAAAGAAAAACCGTTATAAAAAATGTCAGCTTCAAGGCGCCGAAAAGCCCAAAGCCAAAGGGTTCCATAACAATCCACACAATAGCCACGGAAAGGTGGGTTAAGGGGGAGTAAAACAGCGTTGCGCCGTAGCCATAGCCCAAGGCGACATTGCCGCTTATGGCGCTGAATGGCGCATCCCCTGTTAAGGACAAATACTTGTCCGCAATGTTACCCATATGGAAATAGAAGTCATCCCCTAAGGGAAATCCGTCATAGAAAAGAAGATAGCAGGAAATAATGGAGAGGGCAAAAATTATGGCATACGGGCAAATAAGGTTTAGTATAGGCAAAGCGCGCCTGCCCACACCTTGACACTTTTTTAATACAGATGCTTTTGTCATAATAACCCCTCCTTTCTTGTTATCTTGCCTTATTAGTATATAACTTTGATAAGAAAAAGTCAATAGAAAAATGGGGATGCCGTTTATTGCGGCATCCCCCGTTTAATCTTATTTAATTTCAATGGCGTATCCGTTTTTATAGCTGTAACCGCAGGGCAGGTGAATCATTTCCTCTTTTGTCATAAGGTCGTCGGTTTTGCCGTCGGTTGCAGGCACAGAGCTCCAAGGCTCAATGCATACATAGGGCGCATCTGTCTTTACCGCGTGCCAAAGACCGATGTACTTCATACCCTCATAGGTAAGGGTAACGCCCTTTGTCCCCTTGTCAGAGCCTAAGGAGATTTTCTTTGGAACATTGTAAAGGAAGATAGCGTCATTATCAAAAAGGTCGTGACGCAAATCAATCCTCTTTGTGCCGCCTGATTTGTAAATAGGGTCGTTATGGGTGAGGAAGCAGGTGTCGGAAAAGTCCACACGGACAGCGTCACAGGTACGGTCAAAGGACACATAGTAGTCCTCAAAGCTAAGCCCCTTTTCAAGAGGAACATTAAACGCAGGGTGGCCGCCAACAGAGAAAATAAGGTCATTTTCCCCTTGGTTTTTCACCTCATACTTAACATCCAATTTGCTTTCGTTCAAGGTAAAGGTTACATCAAAAACAAAGTCAAAGGGGTAAACCGCCCTTGTATCCTCATTTGATTTAAGCTCTAAGGTGATAAAGCTCTTAGCGGCGGATTTTAATGTGAACAGGCTCTTCCTTGCAAAGCCGTGGTTAGGCAAGGAGTAGGTCTTGCCAAGGTATGTATAGTTACCCTCCCATAGCCTGCCGCAGATAGGGAACATAATTGGTGCGCGACCTGCCCAATATTTCTCATCCCCCTGCCACAGGTATTCGGTGCCGTCATTTGATTTAATTGACATAAGCTCAGCGCCAAGGTCGGAGATTTCAACTGTTAATTGCTCGTTTTGAATAGTATAGTTCATTTATGCACCTCTTTTGTTTTTTATTATATTTTAGCATACTAAAACGCAAAAATCAATATTGAAAATATGCAAGATATGTGTTAAAATTATTTAAAGCCAAAACAATTTTAAAAGGAGGAAGGAAAATGGCAAATATTGCGTTGCTCAACAGGTGCAACCTTCGCTGTCCCTATTGCTTTGCCGAGGGGTACATTGAGGATGAGAAAAACGACATTAGCATAAGCACCTTTGAAGCCCTCCTTGACTTTTCCGCCCCCGACGGGCAGGTGGGCATTATCGGCGGTGAGCCCCTTTTGCACAAGGATTTTGACAAAATTATGGACATTGCCTGCACTGACCCCCGCATTTCACGGGTGACGGTGTTTACAAACGGCATTTTTATTCACAAGCATATTGAAGCATTAAGAAAAAGCAAGGTCACCACCCTTATTAATGTCAACTCCCCAAAGGATATTGGCAAATCTAACTTTGAAATTCTCGATAGCAACATTGGCTTGCTGTTAAGCTCCCGCCCGTATGGGGAGATTAGCTTAGGCATAAATGTGTATGAGGAAAATCAGGACATATCAAGTCTTATTTACCTAATTAAAAAATACGGCTTTAATAAGCTAAGGGTTAGTGTTGTTATCCCTAAGGACAAGTCCTTGGGAGGCATACCGTATTTTATAAAAATGAAGCCCACGCTTTTGGAGCTATATAGGCAATTAAGGGAGCTGAATGTCAGCCCCTGTTATGACTGCAATGCAATCCCCGAGTGTGTGTACACCGAGGAGGAAAAGCGGTTTTTACAGACACTCCCCTTTGCAAATTCCTTTGAAAGGGACATTTTCTTGGGCAAGCGCAGTGTTTGCTCTCCTGTCATTGACCTGTACCCGGATATGAGCGCCACAAGGTGCTTTGGCTGTTATGATATGGGAAGGGCAGACATAAGAGAATTTGAAAATATAAACGATTTAAGGAACTACTTTTTCAAGGAAATAGATGCAAGGGTAGTAAACACCCCCTCAAGGCAGGAATGTGAGTCCTGCTATAAATACAAAACCTTTGGCTGCTTTGGCGGCTGCCTTTGCTATAAGGGAGG
The DNA here is from genome assembly GCA_017452475.1 of Clostridia bacterium. GTDB lineage: Bacteria > Bacillota > Clostridia > Oscillospirales > CAG-272 > RGIG2000. The sequence goes on from JAFTMJ010000089.1 coordinate 4,458, forward strand.
CGCAAAATGATACAGGTAACAAGTGTAGAAAATATGCGCAAAAGCGATGAATTTACCATAAAAAGCAGTACCCCTGCCAAAGAGCTTATGTATCGTGCAGGCAAGGGTATTTTTGAAAGCCACAGTTGGCAGGGAAAGACCCTAATTGCCTGCGGCACAGGAAACAACGCAGGGGACGGCTATGTGCTCGCCTCTTTGTTAAGTGACGGCGGTTATGATGTGTCCCTTCTGCTTTTGGAGGAGCGCTTTTCCGTTGACGGAGAGTATTACTTTAACATCTGCAAAGAGAAAAAAGTGCCGTGGAGTGTCTATAATTCGGAAAAAATAGAGGACTACAATACCGTGGTTGACTGTGTTTTTGGCACAGGCTTCAAGGGTGAGCCAAGGGGCAAGGCTAAGGAGCTGATTGAGGCTATAAACGAAAGCGGCGCCTTTGTTTTGTCCGCTGACATAAACAGCGGCTTAAACGGGGATAGCGGCTTGGGCGTTAAATGCGTAAAAAGTGACTTAACCGTGTCAATCGGCACATATAAGTGCGGTCACTTTTTAGGTATGGCAAAGGACTTAATTAAGGAAAAGCAAAATATTGATATCGGCATCAACCTTATTGAAAGCCCGTATAGCCTTATTGAAAAAAAGGACGTAAAGGAGCTTTTGGGTAAGCGCCAAAGCTATTCAAACAAGGGAACATATGGATATATTGCCTTAATTGGCGGCTGCACCGAGTACAGTGGGGCAGTTAAGCTTGCCAACCTTGCCGCCTCCGCTATGCGCGCAGGGGCAGGAGTAACCAAGCTTTGCGTTCCGAAATCCCTTGTTGCCTCCGTTTCCCCGTACCTTTTGGAAAGCACTCTTTGCCCCTTAAGCGACAGGGAGGGCAGCGTCGAATTTCGGGAAAATGAGATACAGGGTGCCCTAAATGGGGTAAAAGCCATAGGAGTTGGTATGGGTCTGGGTCAGCGCGGGGACAACCAAGCGCTTTTAAGCTATATTCTGAATAATTATAGCCTGCCCATAGTCATAGATGCTGACGGTCTTAACACACTTGCCAAAATGGACATGTCAATTTTGAAAAGCACAAAATGCAAGGCTATTCTTACCCCCCACCCCAAGGAGCTTGAGCGCTTAAGCGATGTGCCCTTGGAAAAAATATTGGAAAGCCCTGTGGAGTGTGCCGTGAATTTTGCAAGGAAAACAGGCGCAGTTGTGCTTTTAAAGGGCGCCGCCACCGTTATAACAGACGGGGAAAGGGTCATTTTGTCCGACACGGGATGCGCAGGTATGGCAACCGCAGGCAGCGGAGATGTGTTAAGCGGTATTATCACCGCCCTTTGCGCCTCGCACAGTGACACTCTTATGTGCGCCGCGGCAGGCGCGTATATAAACGGCTTGGCAGGGGAGCTTGCCTCTTGGGAATTCGGTGACATTTCAATGGTTGCCTCCGACACCGCAAGGAGCATTGCCAAAGCTGTAAATTTAATAACAAAATAAAAATTCCACCCTGTTTTTTAAACACAGGGTGGAGTTTTTTACTTAAATTTTATTGATTAGCCTTACGGGAATCAAACCCGTTTGGTTTGAAATGGAAAATAGCTTGCCTAACTGTGTTAAAAAAGCTTGACAATTTTTTAATTGCCTGCACTTTTTCGCTTTGTTATCCAACCTATTTTCTCATTTAAAACTGCTTGCATCTCCGAACGAATAAATCCTAGGGGTTCCCCGAACCGCTCTTTAGTAGGTTTGGGGGTTTTCGAGAGAGGATTTTTTCGAGCTTTGGCGCAGACAGTTAAAAAACTTTCAAGGCAAA
>JAFTMJ010000090.1 GCA_017452475.1 Clostridia bacterium
AGTGAAGTTAAGTTTGCCCATCACTTCGCCATCAGGCGAAACTTCACTCACAAAGTGAACTTCACTATCGAAGATAACTTCACTTGCCCGTAAGGGCAAACTTAGTTAGCGTGAATACTCCGTTAAGAGTATCACGCTAATTAAAGCGGATTTTTGTTTTTATGTTAAAATGGTTAATTGCTTACATGTTTTTCAATATTAGCAGTTGTATAATTGGTAACTGTATGCTCGCCCCATGCGTTAGGAGTTGAAAGGAAGACAAGGGTCGTTAGTCAAGGCACATCACCGTTTCCTGTCTCCTCATATTTCATTGTACTACCTCTGCATTCGCCGGTTGTTTTCCTATTATATCATTAAATGAAACGAAGCAATATTTCTCGTTTTCGTTAGGTGTGCCGGACTGGAGATAGGAATGTTTTGTTGTTTCGCCATCTGTTACAGCCACATATGCACCCATAGCAAGCTTTATGTCTTTGTATTCATCTGTAAAGCCTACTATCTTTAGTTCAAATAATGCGAACTCATAACTTGTGATGTCAGCGTTGATAGCACCCTCTGCTACTGTGCCATCCTCTGCAAATACATCATTATCACCAAGTCGACTTTGTAGTACTGCAAACACACCGTATTTTAAGGTTTTGCCTGTTACCTCTTCATATTCTGCAATAGCTTCATTGTTTACAGTAAAGCCGATTGCAATTCCACCGTTGCCATTTTCAGGGGCTGAATAGCCAAGGCAGGTAAAGAGGGGCAACGCAGATTCCTGCACGTTTTCCTCGCATCTTTGACAAAAATAAGTCTTGATACCGTCCTTATCAAAGCTTGTGTATGCAATACCAATTATCTGCGCTCCGTCCTTTTGATGACCTAATCCTGTACCATTTTCTACAATGCTCTCTACAAGCTCACCACAGTAGCAGTAGGTAGTTTTACTTGCGTCTTTGCAGGAAGCCGCCGTTTCAACTGTCCTAATTTGCTCTACAAAGTGAACTGTGCCCTCTGTCCAAGAGGACTCGCCAAAATTCTTATAAGTGTTAAGCTTGCACAGATAAATTCCGCCTACAGATGAGTCTGGTACGGTTACAGTCGGCTCAGTTGTTGTATTAGGCAAAATTACATTTAAGCCATTGCTTGGCACCTGCTTTAATTCAAGGGCTGTGACGTTTCCAAGGTAAACGACCGTTTTTACGCCTGAGCCTCCGTAAACGCTCGTTGAATGTGATGTAACTCCGCTTCCTATTACTACGGTTTCGTTACTGTTTTCGTAGAAAATCGGAACGGTTGTCAATCCGCTTGGCAAATAATATGTATCCGGCTTTTGCGGAACCCGAGACACAGAGTTCATAACAAATGGCTCGTTAACAAAATACATATCATTGCAACCAATGAATGAAAACGAACTACTGTCTAAGTTGATTTTTGTAAGTGTGCCGGGAAGGTAAACAGCATTCAGCGAGCTGCAATTTTGAAATGCTCCGCCACCGATTGTGGTTATGCCTTCGGGAATAGAAATTGCTTTTAATGATGTGCAAAGTGTAAATGCACCTCTATTTATTGTATTATCACTAAGTGCGGTGTCCTTATGAAACTCAACATATTCAAGGGCAGTGCAATTGTTAAAGCTGTAAAACGCTGTATTGTCAGCTCTTACATATGTTTTATTATCCTGCCAGCCTATAAGCTTTAACGTTTCAGGCAGAAACACAGCCTTCAATACGTTATTTTCGTTGTAAGAATTATAAATGTTTGATTCCGAGCTTGTATTTGTGTGGAACGCCTTAAAGTGAATGTACTTAAGGTCATACGGTTTGTTATTATATGTTAGTCCAACTCCTGTAAAGTTTACAATAACGAAGGATGTATCGCTTGTGTATTTTTCCCCATCTGCCTCGTACACTGTCATTTTAGTAAGCTGGTTTTCATAACAGCCCAGTGACATATATGTACCACTTGCATTAACCTGACCGTCAGTCCATACACTGCACATTTCCTTGTCAGAATTTAAGTACCAAGTAAGTGGGTGGTAATTTCCATCCTCTCCCAATTCCCACAAGTTATAGCTCTTTCCGTTAAGAGTGTAGGTTGAATCATAGTCCGAGCCTGCTGCATTTACAAAAGCCGCTAAAGCGAATACCAATGTAAGTGTCATTAAAAGAGTCAAAAGTAATTTCTTTTTCATATTTATATTTCCTCCGTTTGAAATGCATTTTCTCCGTTTGAGATGCTATATATAAGATAAAATCATACTGAATTTATTTCAATGCACATTTCAGCGTTTTTGTACTTTTTGACACTGTTTCTCACAATTTTTTTTGATTATGTTGCAATTGAAGAGAAAATATTATATAATTCTGAATGGTGATTTATATGAAAATGGATTTTTTGATTACTAAAATTGATAATGTAATGCTATTTAAAAAGCAAGCACTATCGGAAAAATATTCAGGTAATTTGCATAGTAATGAGCTTGTTTTTGACTTTTCCGGCGTATATACAGTTTACTTTGGCGACATGGTTTTGAATGTTGCACCCAACACTATTCGCTTTTTCCCACGTGGCACCGTAGCTAAATACGAAATAGAACGTGCAACCTTAGGTGAAAATATAGATGTATCCTTTCAAACGGACAAGCCTATATCAGAATGTGCTTTTGCACTTAATGCTTCTAACAAGGAGCACATCGGTACGCTGTTCAAAAAAATGTTTTTTATTTGGAACAGTAAAAGCGAGGGGTATTATTTTGAATGTATGTCCTTGCTTTACAAGATATTTTCCGAAATTCAAAAAAACAATTATCTGCCATACGATCAATACATAAAAATAAAGCCCGCCATTGATGAAATTAACGATAAATTTCTGAGTGCGCAGCTTTCGAGCAGTCATTTAGCAGCCATTTGCGGTATTAGCGAATCCTATTTAAAAAAACTGTTCAAGAAACGTTTTGGTCAGCCGCCCAAAAGGTACATAATTCAAAAAAAGCTGAGCTACGCTTGCGAGCTTTTGCAGTTAAATAAATACTCCGTTAGTGAAATATCGGAATTGTGCGGCTTTTCAGATGTGTATTTTTTCAGCAGACTGTTTAAAAATCACACAGGAGTTACACCCACAGAATACACCAAAAAGCATAACCCACAAGAATAAAACGAGGCTATTATAATGGAAAGAAAAGAAGTACTTAAAAAATTTGAGAATAACAAGGAGTTTTTTGAAGGTACCGTTTATCCTAATATTGAAAAATACCGTAAGGGAAATGTGAAAATCACCGTAGTAGACAAAAACGGTTGTCCTGTTGGCAATGCAAAAATACGGGTTGCTCAAAAAAGTCATCAATTCAGATTTGGCGCTAATTTGTTTTTGTTAGACGAGCTTGAAACAAGCGAAAAAAATGAGGTCTACAAGGAGAGCTTTAAAAGGGTTTTCAATATGGCTACCCTGCCGTTTTATTGGAATTCCACAGAAGAAATCAAGGGGAAGCTACGCTACGCAAAGGATTCATATAAATTCTATCGTCGTCCTCCTATTGACCTGTGTATGGAATTTTGCGAGAAACACGGAATTGAACCAAGGGAGCATTCCTTGGCTTACGACCAAACCTTCCCTCTTTGGCTAAAGGGTGCACCCATTGAAACGGTAAAGTCCGAGCTTGAAAGACGGTATAAGGAAATTGCCGAAAGGTACAAAGATAAAATTAGGACCATTGAGGTTACAAACGAAATGTGCTTTGGCACAGGTGTTACTGACTTTTATTCTCAACCCGATTTTTTAGAATGGACCTTTAAAACAGCTGATAAGTATTTCCCAAACAATCAGCTCGTTGTAAATGAGGGGACTGAGGAATGCTGGAATGATATTTGCAGATACGTGTGCAAATACTATGCATACACCGAGGCAACTATTTTAAAGGGTGCAAGAATCGACGCTATGGGAATGCAATTCCATATGTTTTATCCACGAAACGAGGAACTTAAAAAGGCAGAAAGGCTTTATAACCCTATAAACCTTTACAATCATATGGATTTGTACTCAAATTTGGTTAAGAATTTACAGGTTACGGAAATAACTATACCTGCTTACTCAAATGATGCAGAGGACGAGGAAATACAGGCAAGGCTGATAGAATATCTCTACACTTTATGGTTTTCACATCCTAATATGGAGCAAATTATTTATTGGAATTTGGTAGATGGATATACATATGTTTATAATCCTGACAAGCTCCCCGAGGTTATAAGGCAATCTCAGGGAAATATGACTGTTGGTGAGAATGTTTATTATGGTGGCTTGTTAAGATTTGATATGACACCTAAGCCTGCGTATAATGTAATTTATGATTTAATTCATAACAAATGGAATACCAAGTTGGATTTAAAGTCAAACTCTCAAGGATGTGTCGATTTTAGAGGCTTCTACGGTGATTATGAAATCGAAATTACAAAAGACGGAAGGACAGTAAGCAAAACATTTACATTATCAAGCAAAAAGGGTAATAATTTAACTATTGCTATTTGATTATGAAGGAAATCCTTATAATTTTAGCTTGTGTGCCTCTTTATGTAGCAAATGCCTTCTGCGATAAGTATGCATCAATGAAAAATGGCACACGAATGAATGCATTTTATAATGCTTTGAAGTTTTTTATCGGTAGCGTTTTCTTTATTCCATTAGTTATTTTAGACGATGCTCCCAAATTCGGTTGGGGTGCAATTATTTGCGGTATTGTATGCGGTATTATGTATGCAATTAGCAAGACACTAATAATGACGGGATATGAAAAAACATCAGTTGCCTTTATGTCCTTGTGCCACACCTCTGGTATGATTGTACCTTGTGTTATAGGACACTTCCTATGGAATGAAAGATTAAGCCTTGTGTCCGTAATCGGTATAATTTTGGCTATTTGCTCTATTGTACTTTTAAAGGATTCTAAGGGAGAAGCAAAGAAATATGAAGCTTGGGGAATTATAATAGGTATTATAATTTTCTTGACAAGTGGCACAGTTATGGTAATGCAAAAAATGATGTCACTATACTTTAAGGACCAGAGCGTAAGTGCTTACAATTATTACTCGTTTGTTGCTGCATTTTTGATTTTAGTGGTAATATCAAAGCCACACAAGGAGCTGAAAGCGAGGACTAAGGCAGTTTATCCCTTTGCTATCGGCAGTGCGTTATCATTATGTATTATAAGCATGGTAATGACTACGCTTGCAGGAAAGGTGCCATCCGTTGTTTTATTCCCACTATTTAACGGTCTTGGCATTATTTTAGTTTGCTTTGGCTCAATATTCTTATTTAAAGAAAAATTGACTGTAAAAAAGCTGATTGGAATAATAATCGGTGTGCTGGGACTTTGCTTGGTGAATTTATAATTATCCTTTAAAAATAATCGTAAGGTTTTTTATGTTATAACTATTACAAAGTGCAAATTTTACTTTAATTTGCACTTTTCTTGTACATATCAAAGCAAAACTCAAAGCCGTTATTTTTCAAACGGCTTTGAAGTATTAGTTAATTAGTAAACATAACTTTCATAAGGTAAGCCAAACACCTTGATGTATTTCTTTCTTACCTGTTTTACACGGGCATAGATGGCTACATTGCTGACTTTTAAGTGCTTGGACACTTGGTATGGGTTCATTCCTCCCATAATCAAATTTATGGCTTGCTTTTGCTTCTGTGTCATATTGAGCTTACGCATAATTTTATTAACGTCAACATCCTTTTCTTTAACACTTTCTGCTTCAAAGGGTACACTCATTTGTATTATGTTTGGATGTCCAAAATCAATAGTATATTCCTCGTGTTGCATATTTTTGTTTATGTATCTGAATACCACTTTAAAGCAAGCATATCTTACATCAATGTTTTGCCCTAAATTTTCAACAGAACAAATATCTCCAAGTGATTTACCGATGAATTCACATAGAAAGCAAGTTGCCTCACGGGCTATATCGTAACCGTCGCTATATGTTTCATTTGCTCCTTTCTTGTAAAGTATATCTCTGATTAAACCATTATACAGTTGATATCCTCTTTCTCCGTGATAGTGCATAACTCTTTTAATAGCAAGTAATGCAATAAATTTTCCCAATGCTTGTACATTGTCATAAGTGATTACTACATCATCCTTTAATGATAAATCACATTTTTGGACATATCTTTCAAAATCATTCATATTACTTTACCCCCTCAAAATCATTCACATTAATCTTTTCGTAATTGATACCATACTCGAAATAAAAAGAACCGTTGCTGTCAGTTAAGAGGTCATAAGTTGTAACGCTTATTCTACCTCTATTGCTAATAGCAACGGTAATTTCATTTTTGCTTGTATCAATGGCTACGATATTGAAGGTAATGAGTACCTCTCCATCATAGAGTTGAAATTCAGAAAGATAATATTTCTTGAATTCCATTGATTTTTCAATTTTCTTTTGCTTTTTCATAGGACTTTACCTACCTTTCATATTTATTTTTTACCTTTCGGCAGAGTCAAAAAAGCACAGGTGGAGTTTATATGCCTATCCCTTAAAAATACAAAAACAGATGTCAACAGAAAAAAGAAAAAATATTGCACTAAATCCTTATGTTTCAAAGGCTTAATGCAATATTTTTACGCTGTTTACATCTGCGACACCTGTGCTAAAATAGACTCGGGCGGAAGGTAAATATGATAGATAGATTGTATAATGAAATAGAGATTAGCAAAATAGAGCCTGATTTTTCACATCAAGCTCTATCTCATTTACTATTCACACCTCGAATATCGGCTGCTGTTTCTTTAATTTTTTCGGGTACACAATTTCGAGATACATCGATGTCGAAGTAATATCCTCTGTAACGGAATGGGTTAATGTTGCCAATATTAGCGGTTGTATAATTGGTAACTGTATGCTCGCCCCATGCGTTGTAGGTATAGGATGCACACAGGTGCCTGTGGAATCGTTAGAAAGACAGGGGTCATTAGTCAAAGCACACAACTGCGTCCTGTCTTCACCATTCGCCATTGCAAGACCTTCCAACCGTTTTCACAAATGTTTCCTCACTTATTTCACTTGCATTTGCATCATACAAATAAATGTACCTTATTGCTTTTTCATCGTCGTTTAAGCCTATAGCACAAATACGTGTTGGATAGCTGTCATTTTCTGCACCCTCGGTAATAATTTTCACCAAATAATCTCCCACTTGAAACTCAGGCGCAGGCATCGAAAATCCTATTCCGTCATCATCTCTTACGCGTTTTTCCAAAAACGTATAATTTGAAACAATATCGGCTTTTGCTTTTTCATATGTGCTTGCGTCGTCAAAACTCATCTCTAAAATCAATGCTACATCCACAAAAACAACCTTGTGATTATAGGTATATACAAAGAAATTTATAGTTGAATACTCATACTCAATTTCCTCGTATTTTGGGAAAAACTCTTTAGCATATACTCCTGCCTTTTGTTTCCACCACGAACTCTCATCATTTTCAGAGTATACAGCATATCCTTCACTTATAAAGAGATTCAAGTCGGTCATTTGTTCAGCCTCAGGGTCATCGTGACAGGACGTTAGCAAAAACACAGTTAGTATCACCAAAAATGATACTATTCTTTTCATGTTTTTCACCTCACTCAAGCAAAATTGACTATTGCTGTTTTGCATAACGCTTTCAATAGGATTATACCATGCGTTACTTATCGTTTGGTCGAAAATCCTACCAAGTACAGCTTGTATACCGCACTACTGCTTCGGCAAAATCGGATATGACTAATATATCGTGGTCTATGTCGTACAGGTATAAGTATCGAATAACGTGTTCTTTATCGTTTTCGCATATAGCATAGACACTATGTGGAAAATTGTCATCTGCACCCTCGGTTAGTATTTTCACTAAAAACTTATTAATTTGATATTCACACGCAGGCATTTCGCTTTTATTTGCTATCGGCTCTTGCAGAAAATCATAGATTGAATGTATGTCTGCTTTGGCTTTTTCGTACTCTGTCTCATCATTAAAAACAAGCTCTAACACATACGTATAATCGGGATATACAAAGAAGTCAGCACACGCATAGGTATAAAAATTAATTTCAGTATATTTATACTCTATCTCGTTATACGGTGGAAAGAAATCTTGTGCATTTTTTCCCGCAATCGATTTATAGTAATCATCCGTTTCTTTGGCATACTCCTCGTTAATAAACAAGTTTATATCACTTGTTCGAGTTGTATATTCTTCTCCACTACATGAAGGTAATATCAAAACTAAAAAAACCGCAACAATAGATAATACTATTTTCATCTTAGTCACCCCATTTCAAGCAAGATATTGGGTGCTGTCGCACTTGATTTTGTCCTTTTCTATTTTTATTCTACAATAATTTCCATTAAATATCAATGATTTCAATATGCAAGTAAGGCTTATTAGTGTGCTTTAAATATTTAGTATTGCGTCCTCTACCACGTCTTTAATGTGGATGATGGACACTTGGAGGCGGCTGCAGGTGGCGGCAAGCTGCTGCGCTTGCGCTTCTGATGTGAAAATGTTTTCTATTACCTCTTCACTGCCTGTTTGGCTATCCACTGCCTTAATTCCAAAAGCATCTTTGCTTTCCCCGTTTAGCTTGCTTTTTGTTACCTCATAGATGTATCTCATTTTTCCCTCCGTTTTTTAAACAGCTTTTCCTTCAATTTTTTCTTTGTAATCTATAGTAAAGCCTTCAAGGCTTGCTAATCCTCATAAAATCGCAAATAATAAAGTAGGCTTTGATGGACATTTGGCTGCTTTTTCGGCAGCCAAATGCCGCATTACATCAATATGTTCTTTCTAACTCTCTTGTAATTACATCAGCATCGCCGCCGCTTCCTGTAACTGTAAATGTTACGGTTGCCTTATAGGTTCCTGTCTGTGTTAGCTCTACTGAATGAGATTGAGAACAATAGTAAAGTGTTGATTCATCCGCCCAGGATGCACCTTCCACCTCTACCCAGGATGTGCCAACCTGCCTTTCAATCTTTGTATCTACCTCGATTTTGCTGGTTGTACCCCTGTAACCTCTACATGTAAAGGCTATTGTTGCCAAGCCGTTTTCATCAATGGTAAAGGTTGCCTCTGTGCTTGCTGTGTTGTTATAGTACGGTGTTATTCCGTTTTCAACTGCAAATACGGGCAATGCCATTGCAAGCATTAATGCCACTACTGCCATTAATGAAATCACTTTATTACGCATTTTCATTTTTTCACCTCCTTTCGCTTTCCTATTATTAAAGAGTCTTTTTTCGAGGAAAAACCTTCAAATTTTTTAAGAATTTACATTTTATTAACATTTTTCTCCCCTATTGACTTGTCATATTTTGTGTGATATACTTTTAAAAAAACCTAAGGGAGCTACAATGCTACTATTTTATTTATCATTAATCGAAAGTGAGGACGACAGGGCAAGCATTACAAGAATTTACGAAAGCTATCTTGATTGGATGCTTAAAATGGCGTTTTACTACCTAAAAAACGAAAGCGATGCAGAGGACACTGTTAACGATGTTTTCTTGAATATAATCCGTTCCAACACATCTATTCCATTGGATGACGAGCGCAGGACAAAGGCTTATCTTTTCATTTGCATTAAAAACTCCGCACTAAAGCTGAAAAGAAAGCGCAACAAGCACAGAACGGTTAATTTGAACGAGCTTTTAAACATTTCAGCCGAGTATAACATTGAAGCAGGGCTTATACAAAACGAGCTTTTAAAATTTATCGACACTATGCCCGACATATACAAAAATGTATTAGCTTTGAAAATTGTGTTTAACAAATCCGCTAAGGAAATTGCCGATGTGCTGCACTTGCCGCTAAAAACAACGGAGTCAAGAATTCAGCGCGGAACATCATTATTAAAGGAAAGGTTTGGTGATATTGACATATGAGTAACATTGACAGCTTAACGCTTAAGGGTTGCTTTTTAACAAGCACCTTGAAGGAAATCGAGCAAATTGAAGCCTTGGACTGTTCAAGCATAACCGCCTCCCCCGAGTTTAAGGAAAGAATACACAGCACGATTGCACCTAAGCCAACCCCCAAAAGGGTTCACTTTCCAAAAAGATTTACCGTCATTTTTGTGGCGGCTATCATAGTTAGCCTTACTATAATGTTTGCCGCCTCCGCTACGGTGCGCAATGCTGTGGTTGACTTTTTTGTTACCGTTTATGACACGTTTTCAGAGCTTGTAATAACAAAGGAGGAGCCAAAAGAAACCGAAACAGCTCCTTCACAAAATGACATTTACCCTTCAACCATAGAGGTTGAATATAAGCCTGCGTACATAGACGAAAACGGCTTCACCCAGCTTGACAAAATCGCTGACCGAATTCATATTTTTGCAGTATGGACAAACGGTACGGAAATTATTGATATGACCCAGAGCATTATCGACGCAAACGACGTCACCTTAGACACGGAAAGCTCAAGCCTTAAAACCGCAACCATTGACGGGGTGTCTGCATATTATATGCATAAAAACGGCATTTATCTTGTTTATTGGTATGAGCACGGTTATTTTTTCAGCATTAGCTGCGACGACAGCTTAGGCTGGGAGGAAGTAGAAAAAATAGTTTCAAGCATTTCCCCTGTCACAAATTAATTGCAAGCGGAGCGCCGCATTGCAATTCACTCAACAGAAAACCGCCGCCAAGGTAACCTTGGCGGCGGTTTGTTGTTTATATTTCTGCGATAACCTCGACCTCAACCAAGGCGCCCTTGGGTAGATCCTTAACCGCAACACAGCTCCTTGCGGGCTTTTCGGTGAAGTATTTTGCGTACACCTCATTGAAGGCGGCAAAATCACTGATGTTTGCAAGGAAGCAGGTGGTTTTGATTGCACGCTCAAAGCTTGTGCCTGCCTCGGACAAAACTGCACCGAGGTTTTTCATAACCTGCTCGGTTTGCTCACCTATGGTTGTGGCTTCTATATTTCCTGTTTCGGGGTTTATGGGAATTTGACCCGAGGTGAAAAGCATATTGCCAAAAACGATTGCCTGTGAATAGGGTCCTATTGCAGACGGCGCTTTATCGGTTGCTATTTTCTTTAACATAATGTCCTCCTTAGACAAGCTTGAAGCCAAAGTCGGTCAAGCCCTTTTTGATTTCTGCTATATGCTCGTAGTTTCTTGTTTCCATAACTATCCTTAGGTAGCAGCCTGTAACATCGGAGCCCTCGTTTGCCCTTTCGTGGTGAACGGAGGTAACATTACCGCCAAGGTCCGCAATGATACGGGAAACATTTTTAAGCTGACCCGGCTTGTCGGCAAGCTCGATTGTAAACTGACAGGTTCTGCCCGACATCAAAAGTCCGCGCTTGATTACACGGGACAAAATTGTAACATCGATATTACCGCCTGAAAGGAGGCAAACAACCTTTTTGCCCTTTATGTCAACCTTATTGAACATTGCCGCCGCAACTGCGGTTGCTCCTGCGCCCTCGGTAACCAGCTTTTGCTGCTCCATAAGGGCTAAGATAGCGGCTGAAATTTCATCATCGGTTACGGTAACTATTTTGTCAACATACTTTTTGCAAAGCTCATATGTAAGGTCACCCGGCTTCTTAACCGCGATACCGTCGGCAATGGTGGCAACGCTTGAAAGCTCCTCAATTTCGCCGTCATTGATGGAATTTGCCATAGATGGAGCGCCGCTTGCCTGCACACCGTAAACCTTAACATTTGGGTTGAGCATCTTTATTGTGTATGCAACGCCCGAGATTAGTCCGCCGCCGCCAATTGGCACGATAACCGCGTCCATATCAGCGATTTGCTCCATTAGCTCCAAGGCGATTGTACCTTGACCTGCGATAACATCGGGGTCGTTGAAGGGGTGAATAAAGGAGTAGCCGCACTCGTCACGAAGCTGCAATGCCTTTTTATAGGCATCATCGTAAACGCCCTCAACCAAGCATACCTCGGCGCCGTAGCTTTTGGTTGCCTCGATTTTGGAAATGGGCGCGCCGTCAGGCAAGCAAATTACCGCCTTGATGCCATTCTTTTGTGCCGCAAGCGCAACGCCCTGTGCGTGGTTGCCCGCTGAGCAGGCTATAACGCCCTTCGCCTTTTCCTCGGCGCTTAGAGTGGTCATCTTATAGTATGCACCACGAACCTTAAAGGAGCCTGTGATTTGCAGGTTCTCAGTTTTTAAGTAGATATCTGCGTCCTTATTCAGCTTTGGGGCACGGATTACGTCTGTTTTGCGAATTACGCCCTTCAAGGCGTAGCTTGCACGATATACATTATCAAGTGTTAACATAATAACTCCTTTAGAGTAAACTATTTATAAATTGCTCTGCGCAACGGGCAGAACGGTAGCCACGGGAAAGGGCAAAAGCCTCTGCCTTAATTTCAAGCTCATTCTTATCCATTGTTACGCCATGTCTGCTTGCAAGCTCGTGAACGATTTCAAGGTAAAGTGGCTTGTTTGGCTTTTCAAAGCGAATTGTTAAGCCGAAGCGCTCAGACAGAGACAGCGTTTCCTGCACGGTGTCGTTACGGTGGATATCATTACCCTCCCTGTCCCCAAAGCTTTCCTTAATGATGTGGCGGCGGTTGCTTGTTGCGTATATAACCGCATTTTTCGCTTTAGCGCTTGCAGAGCCCTCAAGGGTTGCCTTGAGCATACTGAAGTTGTCATCATTTTGGTTAAAGGACAGGTCATCAATAAAGATTATAAACTTTAGCGGGTTTTTGCTGATTTCCGCCATCACCTTAGGAAGGAGCAAAAGTTGGGTTTTCCTAATTTCAACAAGGCGCAAGCCCTCATCAAAGAAGTGGTTTGCAACCGCCTTGACTGTGGAGGATTTACCTGTGCCCGCATCGCCGTAAAGCAAAATGTTTGATGCGCTGCGACCCTCGATAAAGGACAGGGTATTGTCAATAACCCTTTGCCTCTCCTCACGGTAGCCGATGAAGTCTGCAATGGTGGTTTCATCCGCGGTTACAACAGGAACAACGGACCCTGTGTCTGTAACTGAGAACATACAGTTGGCGGTGAAGATGCCATAGCCGTACTTTTCAATGCTCTTCAGCCTTGTTTGATACTCACTGTAAAGGTCGATTTTGCAGCTGTCAAAGGAGGGCAAAAAGCCATCGTATTCCATGTCGGCGGCAAAGTCAGCCATTGTAAGAGAGGCAAACTCAGACAAAATGTCAAGCTCGTGCTTAACTGCGTTTTCAATATTTGGGTTGATGGGCTTTTTTGCACTGACCGCCTTTACATACACGTTGGCATCCTCAAAGGCAATACGCTTAATGTATGCTGTCAGGTCTGCACCGTGGGTGTAAAGATTGTTTACAAGCTCACCGTATTTTTTAATCTTTTCATCGCCCTTATTCTCTTTTACATATTCACGGAGCTTTTTGAAGATAGTCTTCATAAAAATGCCGTTGAAAACTGAAAAAGTGCCGAGGCGTGTGTATAATTCACTGATTTTTGACATAGCAATTAAAGATTTTCGATTATCTTATCTGTGATTTCTGTGGTTGAAAGTGACGGTTCGCCGTGGGCAAGGTCTGCGGTTCTGTAGCCTGCCTCAAGCACCTTGTCAACCGCGTTTACGATTGCTTCGCTTTCCGCCTTCAAATTAAAGGAGTAAAGAAGCATCATAGCCGCGGACAAAATGGTTGCAATTGGGTTGGCAATGTTCTTGCCTGCAATATCGGGGGCGGAGCCGTGGATTGGCTCATACAAGCCCCTTGTTGTGTTGCCAAGGGATGCAGATGGGAGCATACCGATGGAGCCTGTGATTTGGGAAGCCTCATCGGACAAGATGTCGCCAAACATATTGGTTGTAACGATTACATCAAACTGGGCGGGGTTGCGCACAAGCTGCATTGCCGCATTGTCGACAAGCATATCCGCAACGATAACATCGGGGTACTGCTCTTCCATTTCGTGTACGATTTTCCTCCACAAGCGAGAGGAGTCAAGCACGTTCGCCTTATCTATACTTATAAGCCTTTTATTTCTCTTTTGCGCGGTTTCGTAAGCAACCTTACAAATTCTTTCAATTTCCATACGGGAGTAGCACTCTGTATCGTATGCCTCCTCGCCGTACTTTCCTTCCCTCATTCCGCGCTCACCGAAGTAAATGCCGCCTGTAAGCTCACGTACGATCATAATGTCAAAGCCGTTTGCAACAATATCCTCACGAAGAGGGCAGTCCCCCTTTAATGCAGGGTAAAGCTTTGCGGGGCGGAGATTGGTGAAAAGCTCCATTGCGGCACGGATGCCAAGGAGCGCCTTTTCGGGGCGCATATTACCCGGTAGGGTGTCCCACTTTGGTCCGCCAACGGCGCCGAGTAAAACACTGTCTGACGCCAAGCAGCCCTCAACCGTTTCCTTTGGAAGCGGCTCACCTGTTGCGTCAATTGCGCAGCCGCCTATTAAATAAGGTGTAAAATTAAACACGTGTCCGTACTTTTTGCCGATTTTTTCTAAAACTCTTACGGCACTGTCAACTATTTCGGGTCCTATTCCGTCGCCCTTTAATAATGCTATATTGTAATTCATTTTTAACCTCTTATTTTAACTCGCCTTTTTTAATGGTTTCGATAAGACCGCCGTTTTCGATTATCTTTTGAATGAAGGCGGGGAATGGCTGAGTCTTAAACTCCTTGCCTGTTGTGCGGTTATAGATAATACCGTTATCAAGGTCAGCCTCTACTGTGTCACCGTCACTGATATTGGCAACCGCCTCGGGACACTCAAGAATTGCAAGACCGATATTGATTGAGTTACGGTAGAAAATTCTTGCAAAGGTATTAGCTATTACCAGGGAAATACCGCTTGCCTTAATGGCAATTGGCGCATGCTCTCTTGAGGAGCCGCAACCAAAGTTGTCACCTGCTACCATGATATCACCCTTGCTTACTCTCTTTGTAAAGTCCTTATCCAAGTCCTCCATACAGTGGGAGGCAAGCTCGGCGTGGTCACTTGTGTTAAGATATCTTGCGGGGATAATTACATCCGTATCTACATTATCACCGTATTTAATTACTTTTCCTGTATATACCATTTCATTTTCCCCTTTCTTATATTTTTGCAGGATCTGCTATTTTTCCTGCAATTGCGCTTGCGGCAGCTACCGCAGGGCTTGCAAGATATACCTCTGAGGTTACATCGCCCATACGGCCTACAAAGTTACGGTTTGTGGTGGCAACTGCGCGCTCGCCTGCTGCCAAGATGCCCATATAGCCGCCAAGGCAAGGACCGCAGGTCGGTGTGGAAACTACACAGCCAGCCTCGATAAATATTTTAACCAAGCCGTTTTCTATGGCTTTCAAGTATATATCCTGTGTTGCAGGGATAATGATTGTGCGAACATTCTTTGCAACCTTTCTACCCTTTAGTATCATTGCGGCTTCCTCAATGTCCTTATACTGACCGTTTGTGCAGGAGCCTATAACAACCTGGTCGATTGCGATATCGCCGATTTCATCAAAGGTCTTTGTATTCTCGGGCAAATGTGGGAAGGCAACGGTGGACTTAATTTCTGACAAGTCTATTTCATAAACCTCATCGTATTTTGCATCCTCGTCTGCCTCGTAGGCAACGATTTCACGGTCGCTTCTCTCTTTAATATAAGCAACGGTTTGCTCATCGACAGGGAAAATGCCGTTCTTTGCGCCTGCCTCAATTGCCATATTGCAAATGGTCAAGCGGTCATAGATTGTGAGGGAGGAAACACCCTCGCCACAGAACTCCATAGAACGGTAAAGAGCGCCGTCAACACCGATTTTTCCGATAATGTGAAGGATAACATCCTTACCCGACACGTATTTGTTAAGCTTGCCCTTAAGAATAAACTTGATAGCGGAGGGCACCTTAAACCAAGCCTTGCCTGTTGCCATACCGCAAGCCATATCCGTTGAGCCAACGCCTGTGGAAAATGCGCCCAAGGCACCGTATGTACAGGTGTGGGAGTCTGCGCCGATAACAACATCTCCGCTGACAACTAAGCCCTTTTCGGGAAGCAAAGCATGCTCAATTCCCATCCTTCCAACATCGTAGAAGTGGGTAATTTCCTTATCGTTACAGAATTCACGGCACATTTTGCACTGTACCGCCGCCTTTATATCTTTGTTAGGTGCAAAATGGTCCATTACCATTGTCACCTTTTCCTTGTCGTAAACACCGTCTACGCCGATTTTATTAAATTCCTTAATAGCAACAGGGGATGTAATATCGTTACCCAAAACTCTGTCAAGGTTAACGAGTATAAGCTGTCCTGCCTCTACTTTATCAAGTCCTGCGTGAGCCGCAAGAATTTTTTGTGTCATTGTCATTGACATAATATTTCTTCCTTTCCGTTTTAGCATACCAAAAAGCACCAAATATTTAATGCTTTTTGGTATGCCCACCACACAAAAGGTGGTGGGTAAATTGTTTAAATTCAAGTAATGAACGCTCCATCAGCCGATGGAGGCTGGGGTTGGTTGCGTACTTTGCGTACGCAGAGGTCGCTGTCGAGGAGCAACACAGAATCTCGACGCTTATTAGTTTTTATTGATGATTGCGCCCTTGTCGGCGGAGGATACCATCTGAGCATATCTCTTAAGATAGCCTGTGATGTTCTCTTTTCTCTTAATTGGCATTTCAGCTTTTCTCTTAGCCAATTCCTCATCGGACACCTTAAGCTCAATCTTATACTCGGGGATATTGATTGAAATAATATCGCCGTCCTTAACATAAGCTATTGTGCCGCCGCTTACCGCCTCGGGAGAAACGTGACCGATTGATGCGCCTCTTGTAGCACCCGAGAAGCGACCGTCGGTAATAAGAGCCACGTCCTTATCAAGACCCATACCTGCAATTGCAGAGGTTGGTGAAAGCATTTCTCTCATACCCGGACCTCCGCTTGGTCCCTCATAGCGAATAACAACAACGTCACCCTTAACTATCTTGCCTGCGTAGATTGCGGCAATTGCCTCCTCCTCGCTCTCGTAAACCTTTGCAGGTCCCTCGTGAACGAGCATCTCGGGAGCAACAGCGCTTCTCTTTACTACGCAGCCGTCGGGAGCTAAGTTACCCTTAAGCACTGCGATACCGCCTGTTTTTGTAAATGGATTATCAACAGGTCTTATGGTTTGCGGGTCGCGGTTATATGCGTTTGCAATATTCTCTGCCATTGTTTTGCCTGTTACGGTCATAACGCTTGTGTCAAGAAGCCCAAGCTTGTCAATTTCCTTAAGCACTGCATAAACACCGCCAGCCTGGTACAAGTCCTCCATATATGTAGGTCCGGCAGGGGCAAGATGGCAAAGGTTTGGTGTTTTCTCACTTATCCTGTTAACCTCCTCAAGGTCAAACTCAACGCCACACTCATTTGCTATTGCAGGCAAGTGAAGCATACTGTTTGTTGAGCAGCCGAGTGCCATATCCGCAGTGATTGCGTTCTTAATTGCTGAAGCAGTCATAATATCCCTTGGTCTTATGTTCTTGCGAACAAGCTCCATAACCTGCATGCCTGCATGCTTTGCAAGCTCTATTCTCGCAGAATATACAGCGGGAATTGTGCCGTTGCCCTGCAAGCCCATACCGAGAACCTCGGTCAAGCAGTTCATAGAGTTAGCCGTGTACATACCTGAGCAGGAGCCGCAGGTTGGGCACGCCTTGTTTTCGAACTCGCAAAGACCGCACTCGTCAAGTGTGCCCGCCTTATAAGAGCCAACCGCCTCAAACATACTGGAAAGGCTTGTTTTGTGTCCGTCAACTCTGCCCGCAAGCATCGGTCCGCCGCTTACAAACACGGTTGGAATATTAAGCCTTGCCGCAGCCATTAAAAGACCGGGCACGTTTTTGTCACAGTTTGGAATCATAACAAGGCCGTCAAAGCCGTGAGCCATTACCATAGCCTCGGTTGAGTCGGCAATCAAATCTCTTGTTACAAGAGAGTACTTCATACCAACGTGACCCATAGCAATTCCGTCGCAAACGGCGATTGCAGGGAACATAATAGGAGTTCCGCCTGCCATTGCAACGCCAAGCTTAACTGCTTCTGTTATTTTATCAAGGTTCATATGCCCGGGAACTATTTCGTTATAAGAGCTTACAATACCGATCAAGGGTCTGTCCAGCTCCTCCCTTGTTAAGCCCAAAGCCTTGTAAAGGGAACGGTGGGGGGCATTGTGTGAACCGTTTACAATTGTATCTTTAACCATTTGGATTTACCTTCTTCAATGTGTAGCGGGAGGGTAAACCCCTCCCCTACATAGTATCGTGATTAAAATTAGTTGTTGATAAACTTTTCCTCATCAGCCCAGCTGTAAAGCTTTCTGATGTCCTTACCAACTACCTCAGATGGATGCTCAGCGGCAATCTTTCTCATTGCGTTGAAGTGAACCTGTGAGCCTGCATCGGACATATCAAGGAGGAAGTCCTTAGCAAATGTGCCGTCCTGGATGTCCTTAAGAACCTGCTTCATTGCCTTCTTTGTTTCCTCGGTGATGATCTTTGGACCTGTAATGTAGTCACCGTACTCAGCTGTGTTGGAGATAGAATATCTCATACCCTCAAAGCCGCTTTGATAGATAAGGTCAACGATGAGCTTCATCTCGTGGATGCACTCAAAGTATGCGTTTCTTGGGTCATAGCCTGCCTCTGTAAGTGTTTCAAAGCCTGCCTGCATAAGTGCGCAAACACCGCCGCAAAGAACAGCCTGCTCACCGAAGAGGTCTGTTTCTGTTTCTGTTCTGAAGGTTGTTTCAAGAACGCCTGCTCTTGCGCCGCCGATACCGAGTGCGTATGCAAGACCAATTTCAAGCGCGTCACCTGTTGCATCCTGGTGTACGGCAACAAGGCAAGGAACGCCCTTACCAACCTGGTACTCGGAGCGAACTGTGTGACCAGGGCCCTTTGGAGCAACCATAATTACGTTTACGTTCTTTGGTGGCTTAATGCAGCCGAAGTGAATGTTGAAGCCGTGGGCGAACATAAGAGTCTTGCCCTCTGTCAAGTTTGGCTCAATGCTTTCCTTGTAAAGCTTAGCCTGCTTTTCGTCATTGATAAGAATCATAATGATGTCTGCATTCTTTGCAGCATCAAAGGATGTCATAACCTTAAGTCCTGCCTTTTCAGCCTTTGCCCAGCTCTTTGAGCCCTCGTAAAGACCAACGATTACGTTAACGCCTGACTCCTTCAAGTTAAGCGCGTGTGCGTGACCCTGTGAGCCGTAGCCGATGATTGCAACGGTCTTGCCGTTTAACTTGTTAAGATCACAATCCTGTTGATAGTAAATGTTTGCCATAATGTTTTTCTCCTTGAAAATATATAAATTTTTTATAAGCTTATTTTTTTAGCACGCCTGTGCTACTGTTTTTGGAAAGCAACGTACCGCTTCCCCTTTCAAGCGCAACAATACCTGTGCGGCACATTTCAATTATACCGTAAGGAATCATTAGCTTGATAAATGCATCAATCTTTGAAGGGTCACCTGTAATTTCAACACACATCTCGTCGAGTGTATAGTCAATTACCTTTGCGCGGTACACCTCAACTGCTGAAAGCACATCACCGCGAGTGTCCTTGTTGTTTTTAATTTTAACAAGAGCAAGCTCTCGCTTGATTGCCTCCTCTTCCTCAAGAACCTCAACCTTCTTAACATTAAATAGCTTACGAAGCTGATTGATGAGCTGCTCCTTTGCATATCCGTCACCGCTTAAGGAAATGGTGATACGGGAGTACTCGGGGCTTTCGGTTTCACCAACGGTCAACGCGTCAATATTAAAGCCGCGGCGGGTAAACATACTTGTTACTCTTGTCAAAACGCCAAACTTGTTGTCAACGTAAACCGCAATTACAAATTTGTTATCCTTAGCCATTGTTGTCCCCTCCCTTTTCTACGATAATATCATCAATGGAGCCGCCCGGCGGGAGCATTGGAAGAACGAACTCATCCTTATCGATAAGAGTATCAATTACAACAGGGCCGTTTATTGTAAGCGCCTTTTTAAAGGCTTCTTCAAACTCGCCAATTGTATTTGCCCTCATACCAACTGCGCCGAAGGCCTCAGCAAGCTTAACAAAATCTGTCTTTCTTTCAAGAACGGTGTTTGAAAACCTCTTGCCGAAGAACAGGTTTTGCCACTGGCGAACCATACCGAGAACGCCATTGTTTGCAAGAACTATTACAAGCGGAATGTTATATGTAACAGCGGTAGCAAGCTCATTTAGGTTCATACCGAAGCTACCGTCACCTGTAATCAAAATTGTTGGGTCATTTGTTGCAACACGGGCACCCATAGCAGCGCCCAAGCCAAAGCCCATTGTGCCAAGACCGCCGCTGGAAACGAAGCGCCTTGTTGTGTCAAACTTGGAGTACTGCGCCGCCCACATTTGATGCTGACCAACATCGGTTGTGATAATGGTGCGTGGGAGCTTGTACTTGTTAATAACATCAAACACCTGCTTAGGTGTCATCCTATCCCCTGCCATTTTAGCAGCCTTAGCCGCGATTGCCTCTTCCTTTTCCTTAAGAGATTCAACCCGGGCAACCCACTCGGGCTTCTTGCTTTCTTCAACCTTTTTTGCAATTCTTGTAAAGGAATCGTAAACATCGGCAACTATGCCAAGGTCAACATTAACATTCTTGTTAATTTCAGCAAAGTCAGGGTCAAGCTGCAAAATCTTTGTGCCTTTAGCAAACTTTGCAACATTACCTGTAGCTCTGTCACTGAAGCGGACACCCACGCCGATAATTAAGTCAGCGTGCTTTTGCGCCATGGAGGAAGCGAAGTGACCGTGCATACCTTGCATACCGAGGAACCTGTCGCATCCGTCGGGAACAGCGGACAAGCCCATAAAGGAGCAACCGATGCAAGCATCAATCTTGTTTGCAAGGTCAATAATGTCCTTACCCATACCAAGTCCTGCAGCACCGCCGCCAATGTAGATGTATGGGCGCTTTGACTCGCTAATAAGCTTAACAGCCTCCTCAATCAACTCCTCGTCTGCCTTTGGCAAAGGAATTTTGGGAACTATAGGCTGCGGCTCATACTCATAGGTTGCAACCTGGACATCCTTTGGAACGTCAATGAGGACAGGACCCGGACGGCCTGATTTTGCAATTTGGAACGCCTCACGAATGGAGGGTGCCAAATCCTCAATCCTGTTTACAAAGTAATTATGCTTTGTAATCGGAAGTGTGATACCTGTAATATCAATCTCCTGGAAGCTATCCTTACCGATTAGGCTACAAGGAACGTTACCTGTAACCGCAACCATCGGGATAGAGTCAAGCATTGCGGTTGCAATACCTGTAACCAAGTTGGTAGCACCGGGACCCGAGGTGGCAATGCAAACGCCAACCTTGCCCGTAGCTCTTGAATAACCATCTGCCGCGTGGGCTGCGCCCTGCTCGTGGGCGGTTAGGATGTGATTGATTTCATCCTTGTATTTGTATAATGCATCATAAATGTTTATAACCTGTCCGCCGGGATAACCGAAAACATCGGTTGTGCCCTGCTCTATCAAGGTCCTTATGATAATTTCTGCACCTGTTAATTTCATAGGCAAATCTCCTTTTGATTATTTGGAAAGCATAATGTTAATGGCACTGACAAGGGCCTTGATGGAGGCAACGATAATATCGCTGTCCACGCCCGCGCCGAAATATGTTTTGCCATTTGAGGAAATGCTTACATAGGATGCCGCCTGCGAGGTTGTCTTCCCCTCTAAGGCGTGCTGAGTGTAATTATCGAGAACATAATCAATTCCCGTCAAGCTCTTAATTGCGTTAGACACGGCATCAAGCCTGCCGTTACCCGTTGCCACAACGGTTTCTTGCTTGCCGTTATAGACAATTTGGCACTCTGCCTCTCTGCCGCCCTCTATTGATTTGAAGGTTGCATTTTCAACATCTATTACTGTTGCCAAGTTAACAAAATCACGCATAAAAATTTCGTAAACCTCTTTTGGCTGAAGCTCCCTATGCTCGTGGTCGGAAATGCTTTTGACGTGGTAGCCGAATGCCTCACGCATTTTCGGTGGGAGGTTGTGGTTAAACTGAGTTTCAAGAATATAACCGATACCGCCCTTGCCTGACTGAGAGTTAATACGGATAACATCCGCCTCGTAAACCCTGCCCACATCTGTCGGGTCGATTGGAAGATACGGCACGTCCCAGACTCGCCTGCCCTCCTGCCTAAACCTCATACCCTTTGCAATAGCATCCTGGTGGGAGCCGCTGAATGCGGCAAAGACGAGCTGACCGCTATATGGCTGCCTTTCGTAAACGTGCATCCTTGTAACCTTTTCATAAACCTCAGTAATTTCGGGAAGGTTGGAAAAGTCAAGACCCGGGTCAACACCCTGGGAGTACATATTGAGTGCCAAGGTAATTATGTCAACATTACCCGTTCTTTCGCCGTTGCCGAAAAGAGTACCCTCAATACGGTCACCGCCTGCCAAAAGTCCCATCTCACTGTCTGCCACGGCACAGCCACGGTCATTGTGGGGATGAAGTGAAATTATTATGTTTTCTCTATTCTTTAAGTTTTTGCACATATATTCAACCTGGTTTGCGTACACGTGTGGCATAGAATGTGACACGGTAACGGGCAGGTTGATAATCACCTTATTATCGGGTGTCGGCTGCCAAATTTCGATAACCTCGTTGCAAATTTCAGCGGCAAACTCCGGCTCTGTACCCGTAAAGCTCTCGGGAGAGTACTCAAAGGTAACCTTGCCCTTTGCCTTTGCCTTATACTTGTTGCAAAGGTTAGCGCCGAACTTGGCAATTTCTATAATTTCCTCCTTGCTCTTTCTGAACACCTGCTCACGCTGAGCAACGGAGGTGGAGTTGTATAGGTGAACAACTGCGTGCTTTGCACCGTCAATAGCCTCGAAGGTCTTTGCGATAATATGCTCCCTTGACTGGGTAAGCACCTGTATTGTAACATCATCGGGAATTAGGTTTTCCTCAATAAGCTTACGGCAAAACTCATATTCGGTTTCGGATGCTGCGGGAAAGCCGATTTCAATTTCCTTAAAGCCCACCTTGCAAAGAAGCTTAAAAAACTCCAGCTTTTCCTCAAGGCTCATAGGGATAATAAGGGCTTGGTTACCGTCGCGCAAATCCACGCTGCACCAAATCGGCGGCTTGTCAATGCTCTCCTTCTTCACCCAATCCATCGTTACGCCGCAGGGGGTAAAAAATTGCTTAGAGTATTTTTCACAGTTTTTCATCATTTTGTTTCCTTTCCTTGGGGATAAATTCGTTTCGCCTAAAAATAAAAATAGCCTCTTTCACACACAAGCCGCAAAAGCCCGTGCATAAAGAGACGAAGAATTCTCCGTGGTACCACCCTTACTTGACGAAAACGCCCACTCAATTTCTGTCAATCAACAGAATAGCCCTGTAACGGGAGCACCCGACTAAGCCTACTGAAATTCGGTTAGCGACTCCGAGATGAGTTAGCCCTGCACCGCATACTGCCTTACACCACCCGACAGCTCTCTAAAATGCTCCTCAAAGCCTGTTTCTCTTCAACGTCTTTATAATATATTAAGTATTTTATTATATTTATCCTTATTTGTCAATAGTTTTTTCAAAAAAAATGAATATTTTTTAAGGATTTATGCAGTATTTCCCGAAATACATAGAAAAGCGGGCAAAATGCCCGCTTTTCTTAAGCTTATTGGTTTGATTATTCTTCCTTGCTTTCCGTGTTTTGGCTCTCAGAGCCTCCCGATATTCCGTCAAGCTTATCCTCTAAATCGCCAATTATATCTCCCATATTTTCCTTGTCCTCATTGGTTAGCCCAAGGCTACCGTACACCCTATCAAGAGGAAGGTTGCTCTCAATTGCCTCCACTAACTCCTCATAGGTCATAGCGCCCACCTTTTTGTATACGATTAAGCCGTTTTCATCAAGGATAACCGTGTACGGATAGTAGCCTGCACCGCCAAGCAGGTTATAGTACATATCCGTGCTATACGGATCATTTTTATCCTTTGGATAATCCTTTAGGAATATCATATCGGAGCTTGCAAAATTGTTCTCGACATATTGAGCCGCTGTACCGTAGCCGTTTGTGGAGTGAACAGCAAAAACGGTTAATTTATCCTTGTATTCGGTTGCCACCCTATCAAAGTACGGTAGCTCAACAAGGCAGTAAGGACACCAGGTACCCCAAAAGTTAATTACTGTCAGCTTGCCCACATTCCTTACAGGGTCGATAATACTGCCCGATGCGCCAAGCTCATCAAAAATTTCAAGGTCAAGGCTTGGGCAAAGGTTGCCGAAGCTGCTTCCCTCCTCCAGCTTTTCCCTTTCCGCAAGGACTGTGCTGATAGACTTATAGGTTGCAGCGCGCTCACTGATTTTAATTGCGCCTGCAATACACTTGTCAACTAATTCAAAAAGAACATTTTCGTACACATAGGAATAGCCCAAATCATCCACAAGCTCCTTTGCCCTTTGCATAGCAACGGCGGATGAAGCACCCAAGCCCATATAGTAGTCCTTATAGTATGCAAGGAGCCTGCCTGTTTCCTCCTTTAGCTGCTCCTCTGTAACGGCAATGCCCTCTGCCTGGGCGATGGCATAATAAACCATATCGGTTTTAAGGGTTTGCTTAATATATTCCTCCCTTGTCATATTGTAGTTACGCAATATGTACTCATCAAGGGTCATAGAATACTTCTTTTCAAAGTCATCCTCCATAGCAAGAAGCTCTGCTGCCAAATCATTATACTCCCTCTCGGGGTAGCTTGCAAAAACAGCATTTTCCTTTATATAGTCAATGAGCTTGGAAAACGCAATACTGCTCTTAACGGAAGCTTCAAATTCCTTGGCTGTCTTATATTCGGTATATTTTTCCACAAAGCTGTCCCCATATATCGGGGTATCAAAAATAGACATAAGAGCTATTTCAAACATTACGGTTTTGCCTGCCAAATCCTTCGCAAAATAGTCCTTCGGGAAGGTGGCGTACACCTCCTTAAGCTCACCGATTGACATACCCACAATACCTGTTTCAAACTCGGAAATGGAAAGACCTGCGCCTAAGAAAACGCCGTAGCTATCGTTTTCATCAAATGTTACCGCCCTGCCCTCCTCATCGAGCAAAACATCGTTGCTTTCATCAAGCATATAGCCAACATAAGAAACGGTTACAACATCGCCCACAACGCACTTTAACCTCTTAGACTTAACCGCCTTAGACATTATAAAATTGTCGATTTGGCGCTGAACATCGTCAAGCTCCACGCCCACACTATAGTCATTGTAGCTTGGCAGGGTAACATAGTCACTCATATTGTATTGGTAGTCACCCTCGCCTGCGGGCACTTGAACATCCGTAATACCTCCGCCCTGTGCTGAGGAGCCTGTGCTACTCGGTGCACTACTGCTTGAGGACGGTGTTTCATCCCCGCCGCAGGATGCCAAAAGACACACTGCAAACAATATAGATAAAATTAATATTAAAACTTTTTTCATTTTTTATTCCTCCGTTTTATTTATTTTATCATACATAACGCTTTTTTGCAACACATTTTAAATATATAAAAAAGGGTGAGATTGCTCCCACCCTGTTGTTAAGCGTTAATTATCGAATTAATGATATCCTGACGCGCCTTTAGCACCATTTCAGCCTCAGCCTTATTTTCACCCTTTACGGAGTAGTAAACCTTAATCTTTGGCTCTGTGCCCGAGGGACGAATAGCAATCCAAGAGGAGTCCTCAAACACGAACTTTAGCACATCAGCCTTAGGTAGGTCACCAATGCCAACGGTATAATCGTTTACAACTGCAATATTCGGCATTAGGCTCTTGCCCTTTTCCCTCATTTCCTTCATAATTGCCTGTATCCTCTCAACACCGTCAATTCCCTTAAGTGTGTAAGAGTCAAGCTTATCAAGGAAGTAGCCGTATTTTGCGTAAATCTCCTCCATTACATCAACCAAGGTCTTACCCTGATTCTTGTAATAGCTTGCCATTTCGCAAATGAGCATCGATGCAACAACCGCATCCTTATCCCTTGCGTGGTTGCCCACTAAGTAGCCGTAGCTTTCCTCGTAGCCGATTACGAACTCGCCATTACCCTTTGTATCAAATTGGTTCATAATATCGCCGATAAACTTAAAGCCTGTAAGAACCTCGCAAACCTTTAAGCCGTTCATCTTGGCAATGATTGCGCCAAGCTCGCTTGTTACAATTGTCTTAATAACCGTGGATTTTTCGTTAAGCTTTGCCTTGTTCATCTTAATAACATAATCAACAAGCAAGGCGCCAACCTGGTTACCTGTAAAGAGCTTCATACCGTCCTTGGTGTTTACCGCAATTCCAACACGGTCACAGTCAGGGTCGGTACCTAAGATAAGGTCAGCATTTTGCTCCCGGCAAAGCTTAATTCCAATGCTTAAAGCCTCCGCATTTTCGGGGTTTGGAGAAACTACCGTTGGGAAATCACCGTTCTTCTCCTCCTGCTCCTTAACAACCGTAACATTGTAGCCAAGGTCGGAAAGGACACGCCTAACAGGCTTGTTGCCTGTACCGTGAAGTGGAGTATATACTATTTTTGCGCTCTTTTCGCCAATGTCGTGAGCCTGCTTTTTAACATTTGCAATAAAGCTCTCGTAAACCTCGTTTGGCACGCTCTTCAAAAGTCCGCAAGCTCTTGCCTCATTTTCATCCATAACCTCGATGGCAGGAATGTCTGTAATTGCGTTTACATAGCCGATAATCGCATTTGCATCATCAATCAAAACCTGGCAGCCTGTTTCGTCATAAACCTTATAGCCGTTATACTCCCTTGGGTTGTGGCTGGCAGTAACAACTATACCGCCAACGCAGTTAAGCTCCCTTACTGTAAAGGAAAGGGTCGGGGTTGGCATAAGCTCATCGTACAAAAATGCGGGGATGCCGCTTTTTGCCATAACAAGCGCCGCTTCCTTTGCAAAGGTATCGGAATTATTACGGGAGTCGTAGCCGATGGCAACGCCGCGCTTAACCTCCGCCCCGTACTTATCAAGAAGATAGTTTGCAAAGCCCTGTGTAGCTTTTCTTATGATATATTTATTCATTCTGTTGGTGCCTGCACCCATAACGCCGCGCAAGCCGCCTGTGCCGAACTCAAGATCTCTCCAGAAGCGATCCTCTATTTCCTCGTTTGAAAGGTCTGCCCCGAGCTCAAGCCTTGTTGCCTCATCAAACCTTTTGTCCTCTTTCCAAAGCTTATAAGTGTTAAGAATTTCCTGTGATAGCTGCTTCATTTCAAAATCTCCTTCTTTTATCAAAATAAGGGGCAGGGGCATCTATGCCCGCCCCTCATTTAATTATATAACAAATTAAGCAAAATTACAACTGCTTTTTATTCGCCCTTTGTATAGGCTAAAAGTCCGCCTGCCTTAAGGATGTTAATTTGGCGCTTTGTGTAGCTGCAAACAAGGGGAATTTTTTCGCCGTTTACATTAAGGATAATTTCGCCCTTTTCCATACCTTCAAACACATTTTCCAAGGATAATGTGTCACCCTGTGTACATTTTTCGTAATCATCGGGGTTTTTAAAGGTGAGTGGCAATATTCCTGCGTTAACAAGGTTTGCCGCGTGAATTCTTGCAAAGCTCTTTGCGACAACCGCCTTAACGCCTAAGTAAAGAGGAACAAGGGCGGCGTGCTCTCTTGATGAGCCCTGACCGTAGTTGGAGCCGCCAACGATTATTGTTGATTTATTCTCAAGAGCCCTTTGCGCAAAGGTTTCATCGCAAACCGCAAAGCAGAACTTGGACAGGAACGGAATATTTGAACGGTAAGGCAATATCTTAGCGCCGGCAGGCATAATGTGGTCGGTGGTGATATTGTCCCCAACCTTCAAGGTCAATTTTGCCTCAATGTTATTTTCAAGGGGATATGTTGTTGGGAATGGCTTAATGTTAGGACCTCTCAAAATTTCCAAGTCCTTTGCCTCCTCCTCGGTAGCGGGCATTACAACTGCGCTGTCATCAATCTTAAATGCCTCGGGCATTTCGATTTCCTTGTATTCGCCAAGAGTGCGTGGGTCGGTGATGTAGCCTGTTAATGCGGAAGCAACCGCAACCTCGGGAGATACCAAATAAACCTGGGCATCCTTTGTGCCGCTTCTGCCCTCAAAGTTCCTGTTAAAGGTACGCAAGGATACGCCTGCTGAATTAGGTGAAAAGCCCATACCGATGCAAGGTCCGCAAGCACACTCAAGCACACGGGCGCCTGATGCCAAAATGTCGGACAATGCGCCACAGTCAGCAAGCATAGAAAGAACCTGCTTAGAGCCGGGGGAAACAGACAAGCTAACGCTATCGTCTATCTTTTTACCCTTAAGCATGCTTGCAACCCTTAGCATATCGCGAAGGGATGAGTTTGTGCAAGAGCCGATGCAAACCTGGTCAACCTTAATGCTGCTAAGCTCCTCGGCAGTTTTAATATTATCAGGGCTGTGCGGGCAAGCCAAAAGTGGCTTAAGCTCGCTTAGGTTAATGTCAATAATTCTGTCATATTCAGCATCCGGGTCGCTTTCAAGCGGAACATAATCCTTTTCTCTGCCCTGCGCCTTCAAAAACTCTCTTGTTGTTTCATCGGATGGGAAAATGGAGGTTGTTGCGCCAAGCTCGGTGCCCATATTTGTAATGGTTGCTCTTTCGGGCACGGAAAGTGTCTTTAACCCCTCTCCACCCCATTCGATAATAGCTCCCACGCCGCCCTTAACGGACAGAATACGCAAAATTTCCAAGCTGACATCCTTAGCACTAACCCAAGGCTGAAGCTTGCCTGTTAAGTTAACCTTGAACATTTTTGGCATTGTGATGTAGTACTCACCGCCGCCCATAGCAACTGCAACATCAAGTCCGCCTGCGCCAAATGCAAGCATACCTATGCCGCCTGCGGTTGGGGTGTGGCTGTCAGAGCCGATAAGAGTCATGCCCGGCACGCCGAAGCGCTCCAAGTGAACCTGGTGGCAAATACCGTTGCCCGGACGGGAAAATCTTAAGCCGAACTTCTTTGCAACTGACTGAATATATCTGTGGTCATCTGCGTTTTCAAAGCCTGACTGTAATGTGTTGTGATCTATGTATGCAACGGACAGCTTTGTTCTTACTCTCGGAATACCGATAGCCTCAAACTCAAGGTATGCCATTGTGCCGGTTGCGTCCTGTGTCAAGGTTTGGTCTATGCGGAGGGCGATTTCCTCACCCACCTTCATTTCTCCTGACACTAAGTGATTTTTTATAATTTTCTGTGCAAGTGTAAGTCCCATATTAGTTTCCTTTCAGCATAATGCTAATTTCCTTTAGCTTTTCCTCAAGCTCGCCTTCTGTAATTGAGCTTTGCCTGCCCGCCTCGTATTGGTCATCAACCCAAGATTTAAGAGCTATTACATGCGGGTTCTGCTTTGTTACAGCCTTATCCCCCTCAAGCCCGTAGTGGCTGTTTATCCAATACGCAATTCCTGCAAGGCCTGAGGTCTTCGAAACCATAACGCCTGCGGGACGGTTAAGAAGCTTTTTGGTGTTGAAAATATTGTAAATTTCCTCATCCTTCATAAGTCCGTCAGCGTGGATGCCTGCACGGGTAAGGTTGAAGTTGTTGCCCACAAACGGTGTCATCGGTGGGATGTTGTAGCCCATTTTATCACGGAAGAAGTGGGCAATTTCAGTAATTACTGTTGGGTCCATACCGTCCATTGAGCCACGGAGTGAGGCATACTCAAAAACCATAGCCTCAAGAGGAATGTTACCTGTACGCTCACCGATACCGAGGAGTGAGCAGTTAACGGCAGAGGCACCGTAGAGCCAAGCGGTTGTTGCGTTGGCAACTGCCTTGTAAAAGTCATTATGCCCGTGCCACTCAAGCATCTCGCTTGGAATGTCGGAATAATGCTGCAAGCCGTAGATAATGCCCGGCACACTTCGAGGCAAGGCAACCTCGGTATAAGGAACGCCATAGCCCATTGTGTCACAAGCGCGGATTTTAACAGGGATTTTTGCATCCTGTGACATCCTTTGAAGCTCGTTAACAAAGGGAACAACAAAGCCGTAAAAGTCCGCCCTTGTAATATCCTCCAAGTGGCAACGGGGACGGATGCCCGCCTCGAATGCGTCGTGAACAGAGGAAAGATAGAGGTTTAATGCCTCTTTTCTTGTCATCTTAAGCTTTTTGAAAATGTGATAGTCAGAGGCAGAAACAAGAATACCCGTTTCCCTAATACCCAAGTCGCGAACAAGCTTAAAATCCTGCTTGTTTGCCCTTATCCATGTGGTGATTTCGGGGAACTTCAAGCCAAGCTCCTGGCACTTCTCTACCGCACGCCTATCCTTTTCACTGTATATAAAAAACTCTGTTTGACGAATGATACCTTTTGGACCGCCAAGGCGGGAAAGATACTTATATATTTCCACAATATCCTCAACGGAATAGGGCTCCATAGACTGCTGACCGTCACGCAGGGTGGTATCGGTTATCCAGATTTCCTCCGGCATTCCGATTGGCACACGGCGGTGGTTAAATGGAATTTTCGGCACCTCGTCATAAGGATATATATCTCTATACAAATTTGGCTCTGCCACATCCTGCAACTGATATTTGTAGGATTTCTGCTCAAGCAAATTGGTTTTGTTTGATATTTCAAGCATTTTATTCACCTCTTAACACTTTAGTCAATTAAAATATTTTTCATTATATACTATACATTACAAAATGTCAAGAAATTTGTAAATATTTTTTTGAATATTTTTTCGCATATGGCTATTTTAACAAAAAGACCTGTTTTTCCTTGTTTATATTTGAATATTTTGTTTTAATCTCCTTGTTTTGGATGAATATTTTATGAATATTTTTTCACCGTATTCACAAAAAAGGAGACCCGAGCCAATGCTAAGGTCTTCCTTATTTTAATTATTCGCCAAGGGTAATACCAAATACGGTTGCAATATTCAAAACTGCGGTCCTGTTTGCGCCTGTTGCGTACTCGTTTTCAAGTGCCGCCTGCAAGGAAGCCTTGTCTGAGTCGGTAAGCTCGCTTTGAATTCCGTATGGGTCTTCACTGTTGTTTTCAACCGCATTTCCAATCATTTCGGTTGCGATTGAGGAATCTAAAATATTGCTAATAAGCTGCTCGGCGGTTTCACCTGTTTTGGAGTCGCCTGTGCCGTTGTCAAACAAATTCTCGCTTGTTGAGTCGTGTGCAGAAGCGATTGTTGTTAGGATATGGGCTGTTTTTGCAGCCTCATCCGCCTTTTCATCCTCAACTGAGCCGTCCCCATTTTCATCCTCGTACTCGTGGTTATAAATTGTATCAACCAAGGATTGAGAAATTGAAGAAACGGTTTCGCCCTTTTCGCCCTTTACGCCGTAGCGGTTAAGGTTTTCAATCTGGGCAAGCTCCATAAGAGCCTCCGCCTCAAGCCTTGCATTTGGGTCATCCTTTTCATATTTACCAAACTCGGCAATAAGTGCTGCCAAGTGGTCCTCCTGCAACGCCTTGTCGCCATCCCAAATTGCCATTGTAAGTGTGGCAAGCTTTTGCCTTGAAACAAGGAGCTGTACCATATCAACACCCGGCTTTGTTGCATTTTCTACAAAATTACTGTCGAAAATACCAAGCTTTGCGCACGCCTCGGAATGAAGAATGGAGTCAAGAAGGAATTTGTATGAATTACCAAAGAAAATACTGTCACGGATTTGATTTAAGCCCGTGCCGAGAGCAACAAAGTCACCCGCCTTAACTATATCGTCAACATATTCAATATCTGCAATTGTATCGGAGAAAATGCGTATTTCCTTAATCGCTAAGGCTATCCTTGCGCCCTCTTGATCAAGAGAGCCTTGGTTGATTTTACCCTCATCAACCTTTATAATTTCGCCATAGGGCTCACCGTTGATTTCCTCATAAACCTCGTAAAGATAGCTCTGCATTGCGTTTGCAACTGTTGGAACTGTGGGTCTTGTGTTGGGGTTTACATACAGACTTACCAAAATTTCACTGTAAAACTTGCCGTCCTCGAGAACCTTGTAAATATCGCCGTTTTCGGAGTTTAGTTCTCTAAACAAGCCCCTGTTCACCGTTGTCTTGAAAATTGAGGAATAGGTTCTTAGGTCTGTTACCAAGCCCTTTCCCGTCATGCCCGACATAACCTCCAAGAGCTTATCAACCACAGGGTCGAAGCTTTTGCCAAAGGATGGAAGCTCAAAGGTAAAGAACTTGTCGTGCTCCTTCAGCTCCGTTGCGGTTTGAGAAAGCAGGTTTGCAATAAGCGCGGTTAAATATTCCGATTTTGAAATTTCATTTATCGCGTTGTCAACAAGCTGCGTTTCCTTAGATGTAAACTCAGCAGAATCAATTTCTGTCAAAGGAACGATTGACTTATAAATGTTAATAACATTATCTGTTTCGTCAACTAAAGAAACCTCAACATCATCAACATCTGTTGTTGTCAGTACCTCAAAGAGCCATTGACCGCCGCAGGTGCTTATTGCACCAATGGCACCGCCATCCACAATTTCCTCAAACTCTGAGGTGCCCGTTACAACCGCCTCGCCGCTATCGCTTTCAATAGTTTCATTAACCTTACTGATTGTATTTACACCATAGGTTGCAAAGCCCACCAGAGGAACTAAGAAAATTGCCAGAGCAAGCACGCTTCTTACAATACCGAAAAAGCCACCCAAAAGCTTCTGCCATACCTTTTTGCTCTTTGGGATGAAGCACTTCTGAATAATTGTCTTAACTATTTTGAATATAATGCCTATGATAAGGTACACTGCCATATAAATAATAGGCACTAAAACCGTTACAAAAATAGCAAAAACCAAATCTAAGTTTGCTCTTTCGAAAAAGCCGTCATTTATATACGCTTCCATTGAACCCATAATTTCCGCAAGAGCACCCTCTTGGGCGCCGCCGTTTATGCTTTCAAGGGCGCTATATATGTTTTCCGGGTCAACAATAGCACCCGCTATTGCTTCAGCAATGAAAATTGAAATCAAAGCATTTAACAAAACGAACCCCACATCCGTCAAGGAACGGAAGGTACCCTTAAAAAAGCCGCGAATAAAGCCGACAATGGCAACGATGGCAAACAAGCCAATCGAGGATAGGGTTACTATAGTAGTAATATCCATTATTTTCTCCTTTAAATAAGTAATATGTATGTCCTTTTGCATAAGCTAACGAACAAGGTATATTTGTCTATACATATTCTATGATATCACAAATTGTTTACATTTTCAATAGATTTTTATTATTTAGGCTTTTTAAGGTTTTTTGACCTTTTACTGCATAATCTAAAAATACTTACAAACAATATGTAGGCAACGACAAAATTTAAAGGAGATTTTTTACTATGAAGGCTACAGGAATTGTACGCAGGATTGATGACCTCGGTCGTGTTGTTATACCAAAGGAAATCAGAAGAACCATGAGAATACGGGAGGGCAGCCCCCTTGAAATTTATACTGACAGGGAGGGTGAGGTTATTTTTAAAAAGTACTCCCCTGTTGGAGAAATGTCCTCCTTTGCCTACCAATATGTTGACACCTTGAACAAGGTATGTCAAATGAGTGTGGCAGTAACGGACAGGGACACAATTATTGCCTGCGCAGGTGTACCAAGGAAGGAATATGCAGACAAAAAGCTAACCGAGGATTACGAGGTAACAATTGAGTCACGAAATATGTATATTTACAAAAACGGCGGACCCCGTGTGCTGATTTGTGACGGTGGCAACGCATTTGTTAAGTATGCAATGCCCATAATTTCAGAGGGGGATATTGTTGGCAGCATTGCCTGCATTTCCACTGATGAAGGCACCGTTGCCGACCCAAACAGCACGGAGGCAAAATTAATCCAAACCGCGGCGACCTTTTTAGGCAGACAATTCGAGGGATAAATATAAAAAAAGTGGCACAGAGTGTACGATTTTTACACTTTGTGCCTGTTTTTTGTAAAATTGTATTGAAGTCGATTTTAATTTATGATAAACTTAAATAGTCAAGCAAGCCCCGGTATATGCCGCTTGCAAAAAGGGCGGGATTTTCCGCCATAAAGCGCGCCTCATAGGGGTTAGAAATAAAGCCAAGCTCAACTAAAATCGCAGGCATTGCCGTGCGCCTTAAAACATATAGCCCCGGGCGGAGTTTTACGCCACGTGAGGGGAAGCCTGTAATTTCTGTCACCTCACGGAGTACATCCTCCGCTAAGGAGGCGGAACGGGAGGGTGAGGAATAAACAAGAACCTCCGTGCCGTTTGCGTTTTGTGAAACCGAGGCGTTTGTATGGATGCTTATAAAGTAATCTGCCCCCCAGCTGTTTGCATCATTAACTCTTACACGCAGGCTTGATGCGTTTGATGTGCCAAGCTGAGTTTGGGGTGTGGGGCGAGAAAGCCGCACCTCAAAGCGGCTGTCCCCTCTTAGCAAATCCGCGAGGCGCTGACCCACCTGATATGTTATATCCTGCTCTCTGTAGCCGTTGCCCTCTGCCCCTGTGTTGGGCGGGCTTGGGTTGTGCCCCTGGTCTATGTATATTTTAATTGCCATAGCTATGCTCCCTTAATATTTCTTTATTAGTATGCTATGCAAATTTTATCGAAAGGTTAACAATATGAAGGAATTTAGCAATATTGAGCATATCCTTAGCTACACCCGCAAGGCGGTTGAGGAATACGATATGATACAAGGCGGGGACAAAATCGCCGTTGGGGTTTCGGGTGGGAAGGACTCCTTAACACTTTTGTGCGCCCTTGCAAAGCTGAAAAGGGTTTTGCCCATTAATTATGAGGTTATTGCCGTCACTATTAATATGGGTATGCCTGACAGTGATTTTTCCAAAATTGCGGAGCTGTGCGCGGAGCTTGAAATCCCCTACCATATAATTGACACGCAGATTTACGAAATTATATTTAATGTAAGGAAGGAAAAAAATCCCTGCGCACTGTGCGCAAGGATGAGGCGCGGCGCATTACACGATGCAATAAAGGAGTTAGGCTGTAACAAGCTTGCCCTCGGTCACCACTACGATGATGTGATTGAAACATTTATGCTTAACCTTTTCTTTGAGGGACGCATTGGCGCCTTCCGCCCCGTTACATATCTTTCCCGCAAGGATATCACAATGATACGCCCGCTTATTTACACGCAGGAAAAGTACATAAAAGCCTTTGCAAACGGCGCTTGCCTGCCTGTAACCGAGGTGAAATGCCCTGCTGACGGAAACACGGAAAGAGCCAAAATGAAGGAATATTTGGATATTTTCGACCGCGAGCATAGAGGACTTTACCACCGAATAATGGGCGCTATTCAAAGGGGAGAGGTTGACGGCTTCCATGTTGACTTAATTGACGCGGAGGAAAAGAAGCGCCGAAAGGAGCTATATAAAAAAGTCGATGACAGCCAAGATTAATCATAACCACCAGTGCAACTGGTGGTATGCACACCCCTAGAAGGGGTCATTACAGGCTTAACCTCTCAAGAGGTGCCGAAATTCTATCATAGCATTACACGCACAGCACTCCGTAAAACGGACTGGTTTTAGGCTCCTTTGTGTAAAGGGAGCTGTCGCAAAGCGACTGAGGGATTGTTCCTCATAATCTTACAACCCTTCCGTCTTGCTTCGCAATCCACCTCCCCTTACACAGGGGAGGCTTTCTTTTTTATGGGCTTGCGTTAAGCTCGCCCGAATTCATTGCAGTTCCTCGCGTCTTTTTCCCCTAGTAGAACTAGGGGTTTATTTCCACGCCTAAAAGGTACCAAGTAAAAAAAAACACCGTGGGTGACACGGTGAATTTTTTATTATTCTGTTGTGTAGTTATCGAAATAGCCCTGGATATAAACGATAGGTGTGCCCTTATCGCCTGAGCCGGAGGTAAGGTCGCAAAGTGAACCGATAAGGTCAGTTAAGCGCCTTGGGGTTGTACCCTCGGATGCCATTTGACCAACAAGGTTGCCGTCCTTTTCCTGTATCTTACCCTTAATAGCCTCCTTAAGCGCATCGCCTGAAAGGGCTGCAAACTCATTATCAGCCAAATACTTGAGCTTAAGCTCGTTTGGTGTGCCCTCAAGACCGCTTGTGTATGCAGGGGAAACGATTGGGTCAGCAAGCTCCCAAATCTTACCCACGGGGTCCTTAAACGCACCGTCACCGTAAACCATTACCTCAACAGTTTTGCCTGTTGCCTCATAAAGCTTCTTTTGAATAGCCTCAACAAATGGCTGGCAATCCCTTGGGAAAAGCTTAACAGAATCCTCTGTTGCCTTGTTGGAGCCCAAAAGACCGTAGTCTGCATTGAAGCCGCTGCCGTTTACAGAGTGATTCAAGATTTCATCAAGACCGTAGTTGATTTCAACACCTGCGTTCTTAAGAAGCCTCTTTGTGCGGAAGCGAGAATGAATGTCACAGTTAAGAACATTCTTTGTATACTTAAGGATTGCCCTTGGGTCATTAGCAAAGATAATCTCCACCTCTGCGCCGCACTCCTTAATTAAGCCTTCGTAATATTCAACGTAGTCAACACCGGTAAACGGGTGCTTTTCATAACCGAAAAGCTCTCTATATGTCTTAAGATCAAGAACATCTGTATATGGGTTTACACCCTTTTCATCAAGCGTATCAAGGCTGATTAAGTGGTTACCAACCTCATCAGACGGGTAGGAAAGCATAAGCACAATTTTCTTTGCGCCCTTCGCAATACCGCGCAGGCAGATGGCAAAGCGGTTACGGGAAAGGATTGGGAAAATAACGCCAACGGTTTCTCCGCCAAACTTCTCCTTAACATCTGCTGCAATATCGTCAACAGTTGCGTAGTTACCCTGCGCCCTTGCAACGATCGCCTCTGTCATAGCCACAACATCACGGTCGTGTATAGCAAAACCATCCTCTTTTGATGCCTCAAGAACTGAATTTGTAACAATATCTACGAGATTATCACCCTTACGGATAATAGGAGCACGAAGACCTCTTGATACAGTGCCGACCATACGACTCATAAAATTTAACACTCCTTTTTAACGCCCAAATGCACGGGCAAAAACAATTTGTCAAAAACTAACACGTTTTTTAACGTAAATAGTATATCAAAAAAAATGTCAAATGTAAAGAATAAATTTACATAAATTTGAATTTTTTTATATTATGCCATATATAGGGGGCTTTAATCGCAATTTTTTGTATATTTTTCACTTTTGTGTTATTATATGTACAGATGTTCATTCGATAATAAATATGTTTTTTTCAAAAAATGACCGTATGTGCAACAAATAATTGACTTTTTTGACTGTATGTGATATTATATATTATATTCATTTTTTGAGGTGATATTATGGATAAGCTTTTAAAATTAATCGAGGAAGACGCAACACTTACAACCGAGCAGCTTGCACTAATGCTTTCGATGGAGGCTGACGAGGTTAAAAGCACCATTGACAGATATGAGAGTGAGGGCGTTATCCTTGGCAGAAAAACCATAATCGACTGGGATAAGACAGACAGTGAAACAATAAACGCAATTATCGAGGTTAAGGTTACCCCACAAAGGGACCGTGGCTTTGACAGGATTGCTGAAAAGATTTATAACTACCCTGAGGTTAAGTCCCTTTATTTAATGTCCTCAGGCGGCTTTGACTTTACCCTTTTAATTGAAGGCAAGACAATGAGGGAGGTTGCCCTTTTTGTAACACAAAAGCTTGCACCAATTGAGTCCGTTACTGCCACCGCCACCCACTTTGTGCTAAGGAAGTACAAGGACAAGGGCGTAATTTACGGTGCTAACGAAACAGACGAAAGAGGAAACGAATAAAAT
Organism: Clostridia bacterium; assembly: GCA_017452475.1. Classification (GTDB taxonomy): domain Bacteria; phylum Bacillota; class Clostridia; order Oscillospirales; family CAG-272; genus RGIG2000. The sequence continues at coordinate 37,803 of JAFTMJ010000090.1, forward strand.
GCTTGATTACCAAAGGATGCTGAACAAAACGGTAACGGAGATGAAGCCCTCCGGCATACGAAAGTTTTTTGATATGCTAAGCGGAATGAAGGACGTTGTTGCCTTAACCGTTGGTCAGCCTGATTTTATAACGCCTTGGCATATCCGTGAGGCTGCCATTGAGAGTATTGAAAAGGGCAAAACCTACTATACCTCAAATGCGGGCACCCCTGAGCTAAGGCTGGAAATTTCCAAATATATGAAAAGGAAATTTAACCTAAGCTACAACCCACAGGAGGAAATTTTTGTTACTGTTGGCGGTAGCGAGGCTATTGATGTGGCTATGCGCGCAATTTTAGAGCCGGGGGATGAGGTTATTTTGCCTCAGCCTGCGTTCGTGTGCTATGAGCCTATTGCAAATATGCAGGGCGCTAAGGTTGTACATATTAACACAAGGCTTGAAAACAAGTTCAAGGTAACGGCAGAGGAAATCAAAAATGCCATTACCGACAAGACAAAAATGCTGATTTTGCCATTCCCCAACAACCCCACAGGCGCTATTTTGACCCGTGAGGAGCTGACGGAGATTGCCGAGGTTTTGCGCGGCACCAACATTTGTGTCCTTTCCGATGAAATTTATGCGGAGCTAACCTACGGCAGAAAGCATGTTTCAATTGCTGAAATTGACGGAATGTGGGAAAGAACTATTATTGCAAGCGGCTTTGCAAAGGCGTATGCGATGACGGGCTGGCGTATGGGCTATGTTTGCGCCCCTGCCCCACTGCTGAAGGAAATGCTAAAGATACATCAGTATGCCATTATGTGCGCCTCCACCGCATCCCAATTTGCGGCGGTTGAGGCAATGCGCAACGGTGATGAGGATGTGGAATATATGAGGGCGGAATATAACCGCAGGCGTGTGTTCCTGCTTGATGGCTTACGCAAGATAGGCATTGATTGCTTTGAGCCGGAGGGCGCCTTCTACCTTTACCCCAACATTGGTAAATTTGGGCTATCCAGTGAGGAGTTTGCAGAAAGGCTTTTATACGAGCATAAGTGCGCAATTGTTCCCGGCACCGCCTTTGGCGAAAGCGGCGAGGGCTTTGCAAGAATTTCCTATGCTTATTCCTTAAAGCACTTAAGCCAAGCGCTTGAAAGAATTGAGGCGTTTGTTAAAAAGCTAAAAAGCGAAAAATAACGGTGTTGCTTCAATAATGAACGCTCCCTCCGTCACGCAAGCGTGCCACCTCCCTCCACCGATGGAGGCGATTGTGAAATGCTAAAAAGCGAAAAATAACGGTGCTGCTTCAATAATGAACGCTCCCTCCGTCACGCAAGCGTGCCACCTCCCTCCACCGATGGAGGCGATTATGAAAAAATAACAGTAAAACCGCTTCTCAAAATTGAGAAGCGGTTTTGTTTTGCGAAATGTATTTAGAAGGAGTTTTTCTTCTGCTTTTATTTTACATTAATACAAAAGCATTGTCAACATACCTTTAGTTGAATGCTTCTCTACTGTTAGTTGTAATACTTGAAAATATCATCATATCTGCTTGCTATATCATACCTTTTAACAATGTCCACCAGCTGATATGCCTCGGGCTCATACGCATCAATGACCTCAACAGGATTGCTTCGCAAAATGCTTTCCACATCAAACAAATAGAATTTTTCTATCAAATCTATGCTTTTATCGTGGAAGTACCTTTTTATATAAGCATCCTTGGCTATCTTATAGGCGCAGTCAAAATTGGGGTCTTTTAAAAGCTCTTTATGAATTTCAAAGTACATTAGCACCCCTGTACCTATTTTTTCCACAACATATTCAAAATTAATTCTATTTGCCTTTTTTTCTTCCATAAGCACCTCTACAACTTTGTTTTGTGTATTAATTTAATTATACACTTTTTAACTTTGTGTGTCAACATACATATTATATTTGACTTTGTATAATTCAAATAATAGTATGATAAAATTAGTACAAAGGTGGTGAGTGTATGTTTAATGAAGAGTTATTCTACAAAAGATTAACTGAATTAAGATTATCGAAAAATGTTTCTGCGAGAGATATGAGTCTTTCCTTGGGTCAATGTGAAAATTACATCAACAACATTGAAAACAAGCATAACTTTCCATCTATGCAGGTGTTTTTCTATATTTGCGACTACTTTGACATCACTCCTATGGAATTCTTTGATATGGAGGCGCGTAACCCCTCAAAGCTTAAGGATATAACCGACAAGATGAAATCCTTAAATGACAACCAGCTATCATTAATCGAAAATATGATAGATAATATGAAATAAGCTTTTCTATGAACAACCACCGTAAATGCTACGGTGGTTTATTTTATGTAGGCTATTTGAATGAAAGGGGTTGACGGGAAAGGGAAAAAGGAGTAAAATAGTCAATATCATATATTTGAAGGGTTTATTATGCTATCACGCAGAGGATATTTTTTTCGCGGTGTGCGTGACGGTGTTCCCATTGCTTTAGGCTATTTTGCGGTTTCCTTCGCCTTGGGTATCAAGGCAACGGAGGCAGGGATTTCACCGTTTTTTGCCGCCCTTATGTCCCTTTTGAATGTCACCTCGGCAGGAGAGGCGGCGGCTATTGCGCTTTTGGGTGTGGGGACAACATATTTTGAAATAGGCTTTACTCAGCTTGTTATTAACATCCGTTATCTTTTAATGTCCTGCGCATTATCGCAAAAGCTTTCCCCAAAGACGGGATTTTTGCACCGTATGCTTGTTGGCTACGGCGTAACCGATGAAATTTTCGGCATTTCCGCCGCATTGGATGAGGAGCTTTCGCCATACTACAGCTACGGCGCCATTGCCGTTAGTGTGCCCGGCTGGACCTTAGGCACATTGCTTGGCGCACTTATGGGTAATTTACTGCCTGCAAGGGTTACTGTTGCCCTAAGTGTGGCACTGTACGCAATGTTTATTGCCATTATTTTGCCCCCTGCCAAGAAAAGCCGTGTTATTGCAGGCTTGGTGGCGGTATCTATGCTTGCAAGCGCCGGTCTTACTTACCTTTGCTCCGTTTTGGAGCTGACTTGGTTTACAGAGGGCTTCCGCATTGTGGCGCTGACCGTCGTAATTTCCTTGGCTGCCGCCATACTGTTTCCTGTTAAGGACAAGGAGGTGGCAGAATGAGTGTGAACATCCTTGTTGCCATTTTGCTTATGGCAGGAATAACCTACCTTATCCGTGTGTTGCCCTTGGTGCTTATCAGGCGAGAGATTAAAAACCCGATTATCCGTTCATTTTTGCACTATGTTCCTTATGTGACCCTTTCGGTTATGACATTCCCTGCAATTCTAAGCGCAACTACGGTTATTTGGTCTGCTTTAGCCGCACTTATTGTTGCGGTGCTGCTATCCTTGAAGGGCTGTAAGCTGCCAATTGTTGCGGCGGCTGCTTGCGTAACTGTATTTTTAGTTGAGCTAATACCATTTTAAAAAGGCTTTCATTGGGCGACCTGCTTTACAGTAGGTCGCCCAACTAAGTTTTCCATTGTGGGACCGTACAAAATGGGACGTCGAGGCGCCGTCCCCTACAAATGGAATGAATAATGGACGCTCCCTCCACCGCAAGCGGTCCCCCTCCCCCCACCGGTGGAGGCAAAAGCGGGAGGGCGATAAGGGTCCTCAAAAATTCTTGTGATTTTTGGGGTTTGCGTGGGACCCCTCCCCTAGCAGAGAGAGACCCAGTTGAACCCCGATTTTATACGGTAAATCTCGTCTTACTCTGTGTTAAAAAAACTTGAAAATTTTTTAATTGTCTGCGTTTTTTTGCCTTGATTAAGCCAAGATTTACTCGTCTAAAATTGCGAG
>JAFTMJ010000091.1 GCA_017452475.1 Clostridia bacterium
AACCCCGGACTCATATCTGCAATATCCGGTATAATACTCCGCGCCCTCAGGCACCGAAGCCCCCTCCAAGGTGCTAACCGAATCCCCCAAAACAGAAAATAGCTTATCCTTATATTTCACTCTATACACCCCTTTTCTTAGTAGCTAACCTTAATACCACCCATTATGTAGCGCATAATGGGTGGTATTTTTTATTCCTCATCTAAAATTTGCTTTGTTTCCTCAAGGGAAATTGTTGACACATCCTTAAGCTTTCGTTGCATCATTCTTGTCCTTGTGCCAACAAGCTTGTCAAGCTCGTCACTTAGCTGGTCTGCCCTTTGCTGTGCGCTTGAAAGCACCTTTGCAAAGCTTTCAAACTCTGTCTTTACCGCCCCTAACAGCTTAAACACCTCGTTGCTTCTCTTTTGAATAGCTAAGGAGTTAAAGCCTGAGCGAAGTGCGTTCAAAAGTGCCGCCAAGGTGGATGGACCTACAATATTAACCTTAAAATCCCTTTGGAATTCCTCAAACAAGCCGCCCTCAATAGCCTCAATGTAAAGCCCCTCAATGGGTAAAAACATAATAGCAAAGTCTGTTGTGTCAGGCACGCTTATGTACTTTGTGGCAATATCCTTTGCGTATGTGCGCAGCTTTGACCTTAGCTCCTTACGGGCAATGTCAAGCTCCTCCTTATTGCCGCTATCCATGCCGTCCTTAATCTTATAATATGTTTCAAGCGGGAACTTGGAGTCAATGGGCAAATAAACATATCCGCCCTCCTCCCCCGCAGGCATTTTAATTGCAAACTCAACCACATCACGGGAGCCCTTTTTGGTGGCAAAGTTCTCCTCATATTGGTCGTGGGTCAAAATTTCGCTGATTATGTTGCCAAGGATAACCTCACCCACAATGCCCTTTGTTTTAACATTGGTAAGCACATTTTTAAGTGAGCCCACATCCTGCGCAATGCTCTTGATTTCACCGATTGCCTTGTTCACATTGCCAATTTGGGAAACAACATTTTCAAAGGAGGTCTTTAGCCTTTCGTCAAGCGCCTTTTGCAGCTTTTCATCAACCGCCTTTTGTATCTCCCCTAACTTCTCCGTGTTTTCACGGCGCACCTCCGCTAAGGACTTGCCCACATTTGTGTCAATCAGCTCCAGCCTTTCACGCATTGCCTTGGTAAACTCATCAAATTTGCTATTTAAGCTGCTTATCGCCTTTTCGTTTTCCTCTCTCACCGCCTTGGTAAGCTCCCCTATGGCAGTATTGAGCCTTTCAATAAAGTCAACATATCCCTTCGTGCTTGATTCGTTCAAGCCCTTCATTTCGCCCTTTAGCTCCGTGATTTTATCGTTTATAGAGGATGTTAACAGCTTGTTTGTGTTTTCTATGTTGCTAAGGAGCAGGCTTGACATACTGTTAATGCTCTCATTAACCGCCGTCTTTACACCGCTTGTATCCGCTTCGCCCCTTCCCTTGCCCTGCTTGAAAAGTAAAACCCCAAGCAAGATAATGATTATAGCGCCCATAACAACCAATACAATATCCATGTTTACCTCCGAATGTTAAGCTTTTTATTAATTTTATCATATATATCCTTAGAATTTCAACTAATAATAAAATTTTCTTTGAAATTCACTATAATATGTGTTATACTAAATAAAATGTGTTTATTAACAATTAAAGGAGAAAAAATGGCTAAATACAGAAGAGATAGAATTAACGACGCCGTAAAGCAGGAAATGGCGCAGATTTTAAGGGATGTTAAGGACCCACGCATTGCAGGCAGTCTTGTTTCAATCACCGCCGCTGAGGTTTCCCCCGACCTTAAGTTTGCAAAGATTTTCTTTTCCGTTTTGGGTGAGGATAAGGATGAGGTTTTAAAGGCGCTTAAGAGCGCGGCAGGCTTCTTCCGTTCTGAGCTTGCAAAGCGCATCAATTTACGCATCACCCCTCAGCTAACCTTCGCCTACGACAGCTCAATGGAATACGGCGCTAACATTTCATCTATTTTAAAGACCTTGGATATTAAGCCCTTAGAGGAAGATGAAGAAGATGACAACTAAGCTAACATTAAACGAAGCATTGGACATTGTGCGCGCGCCCAAGCACACCTTGGTGCTGTGCCACAAGAACCCCGACCCCGATACCCTTGGAAGCGCCTTCGGTCTTAAGCATATTCTTGAGCATTTTGGCTCAAGGGTTGATGTTGCCTGCTGTGACAAGCCCTCTGCAAAGTTTAGTTTTATAACAGGCGGCGCTTGCACGGAGCTAAAAAACGAGGAATACGAAAGAATAATTGCGGTGGATGTTGCCTCCCCTATGCAGCTTGGAGAGCTAAGCTGCTTTAGTGACAGGGTTGACCTAATTATCGATCACCACGCAATGAACACCCGATTTGCCCCCTATTACGAGGATTTGGGTGCCTCCTGCGCGGAGATTATTTTTTCAATGTACAAGGAGCTTGGCATCAAAATGCCAAAGCACTTTTTCGAGTGTATTTATGCGGGTATGAGTGGGGACACAGGGGGCTTTAGATACTCAAATGTTACCACCCGTTCTATGGAATATGGCGCAGAGGTTATCTCCCATGGCATTGACCACGCGGAAATTAACCGCATTATCTTTGACTCCAGGACCTTAGGCGAAATTAAGGCGCAAAAGCTCACCTTTGAAAAAATGGAGCTTTTGTGTGACGGCGCCTTGGCAGTAATTATGTTTACCAACGAAATGAAGGATGAAATCTCCATTGGGGATGAGGACATTTCCGACATTGTCAACTCCATCCGCAGTATTGAGGGGGTTTTGGTGGCAGTTTCCTTAAAGCAAAGCCAAAAGGACCCACACAAGTTCTCCGTTTCCTCCAGGTCAAATTGCGACATTGATGTTTCTGCCGTTTGCGTGCAGTTAGGCGGTGGCGGACACGTGCGCGCATCAGGCGCTACGGTTGTTTCACCCGACCCTGTGTCCGCATTTAACACCTGTATACCACTTTTTGAAAAAGCAGTAAAGGATTATAAGGACAAAAGCAATGGATAAGGAGCTTTCAGGAGTTTTGCTTGTGAACAAGCACAAGGGCGTTACCTCCCACGATATAGTTTTTAAAATAAGGAAGCTATACTCCACCAAAAAGGTGGGGCACACAGGCACCCTTGACCCCCTTGCCACAGGCGTTTTGCCTGTTCTTATCGGCAGGGCGGCAAAGGCGGCTGAATATTTGCTTAGCGAAAATAAAAAGTATATTGCCACCCTTAAGCTTGGCATTACTACCGACACCGAGGATATAACAGGACAAATTCTTACAAAATCAGACACTCTCCCTGCCAAAAACGAGTTTTTTGATGCTTGCGCACGCTTTGTTGGGACCATAACACAAGTTCCCCCAATGTACAGCGCCCTAAAGGTAAACGGCAAAAAGCTTGTTGACCTTGCCCGTCAAGGCATAGAGGTGGAGCGTCAGGGCAGGGAAATTAAAATTTACAGTATTTTGCCCTCCGTAATTGACGAAAGCCAAGGTGTTTATAAAATCGAGGTTCACTGCTCTAAGGGTACATACATAAGGACTCTTTGCGCAGATATCGGCGCATTTCTTGGCTGCGGCGCCACAATGACGGAGCTGAACCGCACCGAAAGCGGTGACTTTTCCGTTTCTGACGCATACACAATTGAAGAGCTTGAGCAAATGGAGCCCGAGCAAAGGCAAGCCTTACTTATGCCTGTGGAGAGTCTGTTTTCCGAAGCTGTACCCGTCACCTTGCCCGACTTTTACGCAAGGCTGTGCAGAAGCGGTTGCGAGATTTACCAAAGCAAGATTAAAACAAGCCTGGACCTTAACACCTTTGTTAGAATTTATGACAAAAACGGCTTTTTTGCCTTAGGTCAGGTAAGAAGCTATGAAAACGGCACTGCAATAAAGGCAGTTAAGCTTTTTGTGCTTTAATTCTCATCTTGGAGGAAAAACAATGGAGCTATTCCGCTTTAGAAATTTAGCCCTTGGCTGCGGCTGCTTTTTGGCAACCCTTTTCCTCTCTTACTATTTTTCCATACAAATAAGAATAGTTGCCCTTGCCTTAGTAGGGGTAGCTATTCTCTTTTTATTTCTGTGGGTGATTTGTTCCCGCAGCTCACCCTCGAAAAGGGTGCTTTTCCGCCTTACCCCCGCATTGATTTTAACAGCCTTAGCCTTTCTCGTTTCCGCCGTCGCCTTTGATGACTATGAGCTTGAAAAATTCTGCGACGAAAGGGAGCACAGGGTACAGGCAGTAATTACAGGCTACTCCTATCAAACCGAATATATGGGCTTTTACTCTGCTAAGCTAATCTCGGTTGATACCCTTGAGCAAGAGCAAAGCATTTCCTTAACCGCCTTCGGCGAGCCTCTTGAGCGCGGAGATGTTATTGAAGCTAAAGCTACCTTTTACAAGCTAAAAAACGACCCCACAGGCTTCGATGCCCTGAGCTACAACCTGCCCAAGAGCATAAGCTACGGTATGGACACCTATGAATACAAAAGGATAGGCACAGAGCCTACCCCCTTCCGTGATTTTTTGGAGGGAGCCAACCAAGCCTTAGACAGTAGATTTAGGCTGCTAAACGATGATACCGCCTACGGCGTTATGTCCGCCCTTATCCTTGGCAACACAAGCGGAATAAAGGGCGAAATCAACCGCGACTTTTCAAGGATAGGGCTCAGCCACGTTCTTGCCCTTAGCGGTATGCACATTGCAATTATAGTCACCATTATAGGTGCCGCCCTTGCCCCGCTTAAAATGCGGCGTCTTTATAAGGAGCTTATTATAATTTCAGTCACTCTGCTCTTCGTTGGTATAACAGGCTTTTCCCCTTCGGCTATTCGCGCAGGCCTTATGGTTTGCATAGCCTACACCCTTTTGTTCTTCGGTTGGGAAATCAGCACCCTAACCGCCCTGTTTTTGTCCACCACCCTAATTTGCATAATAGACCCGTACAGCATTTTTTCAACATCTCTTCAGCTTTCCTTTTTCGCCCTGCTCGGCTGCTTGGTTTGTTCAAAAATCATACACAGGGTTAAGCTTTTTAGAAAAATCAGGCTTAAATTTCTTAGGTACATCGTTTTTAGCGCCATTTCAACCTGCTTTGCCCTTTTATACACCTTGCCAATTACCTCCATCACCTTCGGCAGTGTTTCTGCTATGTCCATTGTAGCCAATATCACCCTTGCACCGGTCTTTTCACTGCTTATTTACTTAGCCCCTGTTTACTTAATACTTTCGTTTGTCCCTTATGTGGGCAGCGGCTTAGGCTTTGTTATTGGCAAAATAGTAAATGCATCGGTGGATTTCGGCTCTCTGCTTTCGTCCCCCGACGGAATTTCAATGGTGATTATAAATACGGGAATGAAAATCGGCGTCGTTATTTCCGTAATTTTTATGGTGGCAATTCTGTTTATCTGCCGCAGATGGATGCTTGTCGGTGTTGCGGGCGTTTGCTTGGGCGCAATTGTTTTTGTTTCAAGCTACGGCGCGTTTCACATTGACCGTAACCTAAACACCTATATAAGTGTCTATGGGTCAGAGGGCAATGACTATATTTTCATTGAGGAAAACAGCACACTTACCGTTTTTGATATAACAAACGGTAGCGGAAATTCCGCAAGACAGGGTGCCAAGCTATGCACGCGCCTTGGTCACTGTGAGATTGACAGGTATGCTTTTACCGACTACGCCTCTGACATTTCATCCCGGCTAAAAGCAGTTGCTTCCGCCTGCATTGTAAGGGAGGCACTTGTGCCATTACCCGAAAGCGATGAGGAAAGGCTTACCTATACGGAGCTTAAGGCGCAAGCCGCTGAGCTTAACATTAAGCTTTCCACATACAAAGACAAGCTGCAAGCGGAAAACAGCGAAATCACACTTGTTTCGGGCTACCTTGAAAGGTCAAGCAGGCGTGCCATTTGTATATCAATCAAAAATAGAGGCACAATATTTACATATCTAAGCGCAGGCTCTTACCAGCTTGGCACGCAAAGGATAGAGGATTTGGTTTACCTCTCCGACATTTTGGTTTTCGGCACTCACGGACCAAAATATAAGGTGAAATACGGATACAGGGTGCCGTATTTAGACAAATGCGTGTTCTTGGGCGGCAGTGAGGCTTATGCCCAAAGTGACTTCTATTCACAGCTTGGGCCAAAGGCGGTCGCGCCCTTTAAGGACAAGCCCGTAAGGTTTAAAATAGGCTCTTGACTTTTATTTTATGTGTGTTAAAATATAATTGAATAAGAAAAAAGGAGTGAGCATATGCACTCATTAAAGGAATTATATAAAATCGGCAGGGGCCCCTCCAGCTCCCACACTATGGGGCCCGAAAAGGCGATAAAATCATTTAAAAAGGAGCTTGGCGAGGCAGACTTTTATAGAGTTACCCTATTTGGCTCTCTTGCTTTGACAGGGCAGGGGCACGGCACAGACAGAATAATTAAGGAAACCCTTGACCCAATTAAATGCGAAATTATTTTCGATAAAAAAAGCCCCTGTGACATCCACCCAAACACAATGGATGTGGAAGCATACAAGGGGGATACCTTACTTAAAAAAAGGCGCTTTTACAGTGTTGGCGGCGGCAGTGTGGTTGCAGACGGTGAGGAAAGCCACGAGCTTAACTGCAAGGATGTGTATGAGCTGAACAGCTTTACGGAAATTGCAGAGTATTGCGCCAAGCACAACAAGCGCATTTGGGAATATGTTGTTGAATGTGAGGGCATGGAAATCCTTGATTATCTACACAGGGTGTGGAAAATTATGAAGGATGCCATAAACGAGGGGCTTACTACCACAGGCATTTTGCCCGGCGGCTTAGGCACCCACCGCCGCGCCCAAATCCTGTTCAATCAGCGCCATATTGATGAAAGCGCACAAACAAAGGAAAACCGTCTTGTCTGCTCCTATGCCTTTGCGGTTAGCGAGCATAATGCAGCAGGCGGAAAAATAGTTACCGCCCCCACCTGCGGCGCCTGCGGTGTTGTTCCCTCCGTGCTTAAGTATTACCAAGACAAAAACGGCTTTGATGATGACAAAATTGTCCGCGCCTTAGCAACAGGCGGTATTATTGGCAACCTTATTAAAACAAATGCCTCAATAAGCGGCGCGGAGTGCGGCTGCCAAGCCGAGATTGGCTCTGCCTGCTGTATGGCGTCAGCTGCCCTTGCGGAGCTTTTTGAAATGGGCTTAGGTCAAATAGAATATGCGGCTGAGGTAGCTATGGAGCATCACTTGGGATTGACCTGTGACCCCATTGGCGGACTTGTTCAAATTCCTTGCATTGAAAGGAATGCAGTTGCGGCAATGCGCGCAATAAATGCCCTTTCCTTGGCAAACTTCCTAACAGATAGCCGCAAAATCAGCTTTGACCTTGTGATTAAGGTTATGTACGAAACAGGCAAAAACCTGCTCAGTGACTACCGCGAAACCTCCTCGGGCGGTCTTGCCAAGCACTATGCAAAGCTAAAATAGCCAACCCCTTATCTAATTTTACAAAAAACAACCACTTTCTACCCTTGTAGAGAGTGGTTGTTTGTTTTTAATTATTCTTCAGTTTTATCTGAGTCATCCGCTGCTTCTGCATCTTCCTCAGCCTCTGCATCTTCAGCCTCTATTTCTTCATCCTCTGCATCTTCAGCCTCTGCCTCTGTGTTTTCTCCATCCTCTTCCTCATCGTAGTAAGGACTTCTTGGATTTACACGGATTGGCGCGCCCTGACCCTGTGCAGGAGCATTAAACTCGCCGCGCTTATAAGCACGGATTTTCTTTACCAAGCTAACAGTTGTCATTACAATAACCAAAAGAACAAGCACCATCAAAAGTATATCGGTTACAGGAATACTTCTTCCAAACACCTTTGCCGCGTTGTCAACTACCACGGTAACAGAAATACCTGTTTCGTCATAAAACTCCTTAAGCTCAGCGTTCACCGCCTTCGCATCAAGGCTAAAGCCCGACTTGTCAACAAGCTTTGGCTCAGGCATTTGACCGTCCTTGTAGTTCTTGTTGAAAACATCTGTCAAATCAAGCTCGGTAACCTCTTTTGCCATATGGTCCATAGCATTCACAAGGCTCTTTGAAAATGTTGCCTTGTAGTTATCGCTTGTGGCATGCTTGTTAAGGTACTGACCGAACTCGCCCTCAACCTTGAAAATATCAGTCACCTGTGTTCTTAGGTTGTTGCCCGCCTTAATTACATACTCCATTGCGTTTGTGTCCTCGTTATACATAAAGGTGATAACAAGACCGTTGCCCTCAGCCGGGGCATTCTTAAAAGCACTGTTGTATTCCTTTGTCTGGTACTCATCAAGCACCGTCTGATCGTACGCAATATTACCACCGTTTGCCAAGGTTGGTATAAGGCTAACAAGGTTGTAAATCATAAAGCCCAAAGCAATTGCAATTATGAGAATAGGGGTAAGAATTACATTAAGTAAGCTTACCTTACCTCTTTGCATATTTTGTCCTGTCATAATAAAAATCCTCTCTTTTTTGTTTTGACACAAACATTATACACCTTCGGTGTCAAAAAGTCAATGCTTAGTTAAAGGTGTCACGGTCCATTCCGTTTCCGAAACTGTTTGTACCGTCCCCAACCTTGAAGTCATTTTTTATTTGCTTTTTCATTCGCAGCTTTTTAATCATATAAACAACGCAGAAAATAATAATGCCAAGGGTAATAACCGCAACTATTATATTTCCAACAGGCATGCTCCTGCCAAAAACATTCTCCGCCGTCTCAACTACAATAACCGCAGGGATTCCCGTCTTTTCCGTAAAGCGCTCAAGGCTCTTGTCAACGGTCTCACTTGTCATTGGCAAGCCCGTGTAGTTCACCAATTTGGACTCCTTCACCTTTGACATATCATGCTCCTCATTGAACGGTGACTCCAAATCCAGCCTTGTAATATAAGAGGTCATCTTATCCATCGCCATTGCAAGGTTGCTGTCAAGAGAGTACTTGTAGTTTTCCCCAAGGGAGCCAACCACCGCATCGCCAAACTCGGTATATTCGTCACCGAACATTTCGTTGATTTGGTAATTAAGGTTGTCGCCAACCCAGGCAATACAATAAAACTCATTGTAATCCTCAAAGGTCAAAAATGTAATGAGAACATTGTCCTCATAGGTTTCTGTGTCGGTAAAATACTTGTCATATTGAGCGTTTGTATAGTCCTGAAATTTTGTTTCGTCATATACAATAGCACCGCCCTCGGATATAATAGATATGGTTGAAACAAGATTAATTATAAGAAAAACAGTACAAAGAACGATAGCGATAATAGGCAAAAGAATTATGCCAAGTATACCGCCGAAAAAGCCTCCGAAAAACGGCCTTCTGTAATATCCGCCGTAATATCCTCCGCGGTAGCCTCCGCCACGGTAGCCTCCGCCACGGTGTCCTCCACCGCCGCTAAAGCCGCCCCCTCGTGAGCCGCCTCCGCCGAAGCCGCCGCCTCTTGATCCTCCACCCGGTCCTGCCATAGGTATTCCTCCTTATAAATATTTATCTTATTATACACTTTTGGGAATAAAATGTCAATCACATACAAACATTATTAACAAATGCCCTTAAAACAATGCAAATCATAATAAATAAAAATTTTAAAAAAACAGTTGACAAATGAAAGCTCCTGTGTTATAATGATTGACGCATTGGGGATTTGTGTAAAGGTAGCACAGCAGACTCTGACTCTGTATGTCTGGGTTCGAATCCTAGATCCCCAGCCAATAAGTACCGATTCGAACGCTAAGTTTGAGTCGGTCTTTTTTTGTTTTATAAGGCAGATATATTTATATGTTTGTTCACACAAACAAACCTTGCATTCTTGCACTATTTCAAAAGCAAAAAATCAATATTCACAAGGCATCAAGCACAATTTCCAGAGTGCAATTTGATGTGCATTATTAACAACTTTTAACTGTAATCTTGCACACTTGAATATAAAATATTTAATTGCCTTTCGAGTGGCATATTTTAGCATAGTCCTCGTATTTGTCAACAGATATTATTTAAAGCAAATATTGTTGAAAACCTAAATTACATATACCTTACAAAGTCAAGTAGCGATACTTGGCTTTTTTCTTTTTATACAATATTTTCCCACACAAGTGTAGATAATTAGCCTGTTGACAAATACATAATATTCAAAATGTTAAAAACTCAATATCGGAATATGCTATGCCACTTTTGCCGAAAGGCAATATAATTAAATATGAAAAAGGAGAATGATATGAAGGTATTTGTATCAGGTTCAAAGAAAATCGAGTATCTTAATGAGGAAATGAAAAGAATACTCGACAAGCTTATTTCAAAAAAGCACGACATTTTAATAGGCGACTGTATTGGTGTATCTTTGAGCGCAAGGGCGATAATTTTTATCGCAAAATTATGATCAATTCGGAGAAACTTTCGGGTATGGACTATGACTTCAAAACACATATTGCGCGAGGCTGCCGAACCGCCATCAATCACGAATTTGATCCCGACAA
>JAFTMJ010000092.1 GCA_017452475.1 Clostridia bacterium
AGCGAGATATTTCACAATGCGCAATAGCACATTATTTCACGTTTTGCGAGAGCAAAACATTTCACTATATGTATCTGTGGACACAGATGCAGTGCTTGCGAAGAAAAGAGGACAGAGATCGCAGTTGCTTTCTCTGTCCTTTTCCTGTCGTATATATTAATTTGCAAAACTGTCCTTAAGAGTACAACCCCTTGGCGATAGACTTTTTTGTTATTCAAATTCCTTGATTGCTTTTACTACCAAGTCGGCGCAGAGGTCAATGCCTGCGTCGCTTAGGTGGATTTTGTCACATTCCTTAATGTACTTGTGGATATCCTTTGAAACGGCTGAATGAAGGTCGTTTATTTTTATGCCCATTTTTTGAAGCTGGGGTACGATAATTTCGTTAAAGCGCTTAATTTTGTCATTATGTGTCCACTCAAATTCATCCCACACGGGGGTTGTGGTGGCAAAAATAACATTTGGTGTTACCTTTTTGAGCAGGGTGGCAATGCGCACCATATTTTCAATATATTCCTTTTCGCTTGTGAAAAGACCGTCGTCAAAAATCTCGGTACAGTCCCAAAGACCGTTGTTCCAATGGATAACATCCGCGCTCTTGATTATGTCCTGCCAATCGAACAGACCGCGCAGGGTGTACTTGGCAAATCGGCAATTGTCCTCGGGCTGGCAAACCTCGTAGCCTTCCCCCAAAAGCTGCGGAACCTTTGTGCCGTAGCCCCAAAGACGAATGGAATCTCCTAACAAAACAACCTTTTTCATAAAAAATCTCCTTTTGGCTTATTGATATTTTAATTATAATTCTTTTGTTTACTGTTGTCAACACGGTGCCTGCCTGTTATGCTAAAAAATTTTTCATTTTGGCAAAAGAGGGACAGATGGTACCGGTTTTTTTATGCAATAATAGAGACACGGGGAACGTAAGACACCACGTTGCAAATGCAAAAGAGTGTGAAAACGGTGGCAACACCGAGAAAGGAGAAAGCATATGGACAAAGAAAAAGAGCAGTCGACTCTTAGCCAGCCGAGTGAGAAGGGCGACGGGACCCTAATTCCCGATATGAATGAATGTAGCTCAAGGATGCTGGCGGAGCCGCCGACTGCAAGCGGGGAGCTAAAGCAAAAATTAATAAGCACGGATGATGGACGTCCCATCCGCAAAAACGATGAAAGCTTTAAGCAAACCCTGCAAAATATTTTATCCACGGTGGTTTCTCCCGAAACAGTCGCAAAAGAGGTGTTAAACACACCTCTTGGCGACCAAATAACATATCAGGAGGCAATATTAATCTCTCAGGTTTTGAAGGCCTCCTCGGGAAATACACAGGCCGCTGTCTTTGTCAGAGATACCTCGGGCAATAAGCCAAAGGGGGACACAGAGGCGGATATCAAAGGATTTGAGGAGTTTTAAAATGAAAATCGGAGAAATTAAAGCGCAAGCGCTAATGCTTATGTACCCATTTGCACAGATTTCCTTTAATGACTCGGATGATGAGGCAATAAACAAGTCTGTTTACGAGCTGAAGGCTGACCCGAATTACAGGAGCCTTTTGGAAGCATCGGTTGGGGCTATTAACCGCGCCTTTTCCTTGATTGAGGAAAGGGGTTTAAGCACGCAAAAATGCGTGGATGTCGGCGCCTCTGCCTGCCAAAGGGTGAGGGGCAAGGCTTCAATTGAAAAGGAAAGGGAGCTTTTGAGGGTAGAAAGGGTCCTTTTACATAAGGATAATAAAACCTATGCTCCGGGCTACGAGGAGGATGAAAAATATATTTATGCTCCTTACGCAAGGGGTGTTTATACCATAGTTTACAAAACAAAAATCCCAAGGATTACAAGCACTACAAGTGATTCCTACGATGCGGAGCTGCCCTACGGCTTAGGGGAGATACTCCCTTACTTTGTGGCGAGTGAGCTGGCGGTGCGGGAAAATGGGGAGCTTTCAAAGGAACTGAAAAGCCGCTTTGAGGAGCTTGTTTCCGCAAAGGAAGCTAAGGCGCCCCACTGTGAGGACTGCTTTCAAATAATTTATCAAATGGAGTAAGGCAAGATGGCAAAAAGGAAAACTTTTAATTTGGATAAGCTAAGGGGCATCGACCTAAGAGAAATAGGTGACAAGGGAAGCCTTAGCTATATGAGCAACTTGTTGACATCAGACGGCGTTAACAAGAAAAGAAAGGGATGGAGGGTGCTTTATGACTTTAAGTCCCCTACCTTTGAGGAGCAAAGGATTAACGGCATCCACCATTTTGTAGGGGAGGACAGCCACATAGTAGTACACGCAGGGGCAGAGCTTTTTAAGTGCGATTACGGCTTAAAGGAAATTGAAAAAATCCCCCTTGATGAAGGTGTTCAAATTGGCACGAGACAAAGCCTTGGTGTTATGTTTGGCGGAGTATTATGGCTAAGCGGAATGGGGGCGCTTTTGTGCTATGACGGAAAAACGGTAAAAAAAGCCCACGGCGCCCGACTTGCCTATGTGCCCACAACAACAGTGGGTATAGGAGATGCGGAAAAGGGTGTGTCTCCACAGGAAAACGAGGGGGAAAGCCTGTTAACCGCGGTTAGAAAAAATACCTTAAGAGGGTTAAAAAACGACACAGGGTCCCACAAATTTTTTCTTGATGCCCCTGCAAGGTACGGATATCCCTTTAAGCTGAGCGCATCCTTCCGTGTTAAAACCTCGGCGCAGGGGGCGAATGACTACACAACAGGGTATATCGGTACACTTAACGGGGCGGAGATAAGCACGGTGGTAACGGTAAAAATGGAAACCGACAGTCTAACAAACGAGGAGTGGACCGCTGAGGCGGTTGCCCTTGACGAGTGGGGCAGAGAAATTACGGTTAACGGCTTGCAGCTTAGCTGTAAGGTATCAAACGGCAGGGAGCTGACCCTTGGCTTTGATGCCTTAGCCTATGAGGCGGACAATGACAACATAACTGTTGAGTTCTATGAGGACAAGAGCCTAAGCTATGAGCTTGACGAGGTGGGAGCTATGTGCGAAAGCGTGCTGAAAAACGGAGAAAGCCAGCTTATTTTAGCTTGTGGGGGCAAGCTATATAGGCTAAGGACGGTTGATGGGCAGATATACGCTTCGAGCCGTGATGCAATTTTTGTGGGGCAGGAAAATGAGGAAATAACCGCGGTTTCCCCAATGTCTGACGGGTATGTGGCGGTGTACAAGAAAAACCGCTTTTTTAGGCTGAGGCTTGAGGAAGGGGATGTTTCGGGCTGGCGGATTTTTTCAAGCTCCGAGGGGGTTGGCTGTGTAAGCCCTCGGGCGGTTAGTAGGCTAAGCTACGATACGCTTGCCTTTGGGGGAAATGGCATTTTCGGCATTGGCGACAACAAAAACGCCGAGTATATGACCACGAAGCTGTACAACCGCAGCGCAAGGATAAACAAAGCCTTTTTGGGCTACGGCAGGGAAGATAAGGCGGCTGCCAATTGCGTAACCCACGGCGAGCAATTTTACCTATTTATAGGGGATCAGGCATTTGTTACCCTGTGCGATTGCAAGGACAAAAGCGGCGCTGACTTTGGCTATGAATGGTGGATGCTTGACGGCTGCCCCTGCACCTATGCCGCATCGATAAACGGCACCCTGTATATGGGGCGCGGAAACGGTGAGGTGGCAATTTTTGATGAGGGCTACACGGATAGAACCGTAAAAACCCTTGAGGCGCAAAGCCTTGACTTCGTTATAGAAAACAGGGACTACTCATTTTTGAGTGTTAACTATGCATCAAGGGTTAACGAAGGGGACAGGATTAGCCTTGACAGCCACTATGTGTTTAAGTCAAGGTGCGACTATGACGCAGGCACGGGAAAAATATCAATTCTTTCGGGGCATTTTTACGATGAGCTTGGCAAACCCTCGATTTTTGAGGGGGAGGAGGTGCTTATAAAATCCTCCAAAGGAGATATGCTTTACGAGGGGGAAATTATAAAAACCTACCCTGCGGAGTGCCAAATATATTGCGGCGGCTTGGGCGGAGCTGACGACACGGGGCTTTACCTTTACATAAAAAGGGGAAAAGAGGCAGAGTATGAGCTTGTTTTTGAAAACGGTGGATTTTATATGTTTTCCCACGGCTCACCCATTACCCTTGAAAGCCCCAATGTGGAAAGAGTATATGTAAAGGCGGAGAAGGAAATAGAGTGCGCCCTGTATACCCCTGCCCTTGACATGGGCGATGGCAAGGCAAAAACACTATACGCCATTGGCTTTACTCCATCTCCTGACACGGAGGCAACGGTGGAGGTGGGCTACGAAACAAAAAGAAATACCTTTTCAAGGAGTGTTAATATTGCCTCCTGTCTTGATATGGACAGGGTGGGGTATGACCGCTTTACATTTAGCCCACGGTTTAAGGAAAGCATTACGGTTAACTGCCTTGAAAGGGGCTTTGACTACATAAGGCTAAAGCTTTCCTCGGTGGGCGGCAGGGAGCTTGGCATATGTAGCTTATCAATTATTTACGAATGAAAGGAGAAATGACCTTGAGCGACAAGTTTAAATTAACCGACGAGGAAATTAACAAAACGATTTTGCACTCCCCTTACGCCTTGGCGGACAATCCGTCACAAAGGGGATTAGGGGCGGCGCAAATAAAAAAGTATTTTTATGACTTTATTTATTATTTGGCAGACAAGCTGAATTTGCACTTGGGGGATATTGGCACAAGCTGTGAGGAGCTAAGCGCCGACATTGGAGCTGCCTTTGACCAAATTGCCACACAGGGTACCGATTTAGAGGCGCACAAGGATGATGCGGATGCTCATATGGATATAAGGCGCGGTCTTATGGGCTTGGGTGATTCCCTTGATAATGTATATGCTTCCGTAAGTGAGGTTAGGGACATTGCGGAAATCGCCCGTTCCTTAGCCACAGGAAAAAGCAAGGTATATTGGGTGCCCAGCGCGCAAATTATGCTATATGATATTTTGGATGTTGGGGAAGGATTGAATTCGGGCGACGTTTATGTGATTTTGGAAAAGAATGTGCCTGAGTTTGCGGTGCTGTCCAAGAACACAACCGCCTTTGACGGTGCGGTTATTATACAAGACCCCACAGATGAGGTGGAATATAAGCCCGGACAGGTGTACTTTTTTGCAGGCTTCAATTTGCTGGCTATGGAAAACGGTGTTGACACAAGCGCCCTTGCAACCAAGGAGGAGCTTGGGGACATTGACGCAGCCTTAGACATCATTATAGCTATCCAAAATTCGTTGATTGGCGGTGATGCTGAGTGAGTATAGCGGAAAAATTGCAGACCATAGCTGAGAATGAGCAGAAGGTTTACGCGGCGGGAGAAAGCAGCGGCTACGCAAAAGGTAAGACCGAGGGTAAGACTGAAGGCGCAAAGGCGGAGTATGATGCATTTTGGGACAGCTTTCAAGCAGGCGGAAAAAGAGAAAATTATACAAGAGCCTTTAGCGGAACAGGCTGGACACTTCAAATTCTTAAAAAAATAAAATACCCCGTTACTTTCCGCGCGGAGGCAAGTACTTATGAAAAATTGTGTGTTGATATGTTTTCTTATTTGAATTGGGGCGGCGAAGCTCCAATTGATATGATAAGCATACTTAGCAATTTCGATTTTACAAATATTACAAACGCAAGCAATCTGTTCAGTAACGCTTATGTGAAGAATGTAACTGTTAAATTGCCTAACGCAACAAGCATTTCTGGCATTTTTAACTCAGCTGATACAGGTGGAAGGCACGCAGACAACATAAACATATACATCTCGAAAAAATGCACAAGCTTTACAAATGCGTTCAATTATATGACAAACTTGAAAAACATTAATTTTATATCAGGAAGCGTCATATCAAAAAGCATTTCCTTTGCGCAAAGCCCTCTGCTTACAACAGTGAGTGTAGATAGTATCATTAGAGCACTTATGACTATTACAGACGGTGTGGCAAGAACGGTAACATTTCACGCAAATGTAAAGGCAAATCTTACAGATGCGCAAAAAGCAGCGATAACAACTACGAAAGGATGGACATTGGCATAATGGTACACGATACGGTAACTATTAACATTAACAAGATAACCGCTGACGAGGGAATGGTTCTTACTAACGGGGAAGCATTTTCCAAAGAGGTTTTTCTCGGTAAGAATGACAAGCCTGAAAACTGGGTGGAAATTACCGAGGCGGAGTATGAAGAAATTTTAAAGGAAAGAGAGGCGGGCTTATGAAAAAAATATTAATTTTTGTTTTTGCCCTTGCCCTGTGCCTTTGCTTAAGCACGGTTTGCTTTGCAGAGGATGAAATGAGTGCAGAATTAAGCGAGAAAGAAAACGCTCCCTCCGTCACCCAAGGGGTGACACCTCCCTCAGCCGATAGAGGCTTGGCGGTGAATGTAAAGGAATACATAACGGAGAAAATTGTGCCTGTGGCGGTGGGAGTTTTAACCTCCATTATTGCCTTGGGAGCAACGCTTTTTAAGGTGGCGGGGATTTTAAAGTCCCTAAGGGATGCAAAGGACACCTTTGAGGGCGAGGCAAGGGTGCGTGCGGAGCTGTCCCGTGAATTAAAGCAGGAGGCGCAGGGCTTGCAGGAGACTGTAAAGGATGTGCCCGGGCTTAACGAAAGAGTAAACGCCTTGACCGAAAGGGTTGAGGCGCTTGCGGAAATACTTGTG
Organism: Clostridia bacterium; assembly: GCA_017452475.1. GTDB lineage: Bacteria > Bacillota > Clostridia > Oscillospirales > CAG-272 > RGIG2000. The sequence continues at coordinate 6,659 of JAFTMJ010000092.1, forward strand.
CTTGGCTTTTCCGCCAACAGTGAGGTTATCAAAAGCGGAAAGGGAAAGAAAATGGCGGCGCTACTTGAAAAATCAAAGAGCTTTTCAAGTAGCAATGAAATAAATCCGCCAAGCGAATTTGTGAAATGACCTGTGGTCTTGAAATATTTGCAGAGCAAACGTGAAATGCCTTCGGGCATAAGGATTTATTTTATTTCAAGTGCGACAGACAGTCGCACATTTCAAGATTGCGCTCTGCGTAATCATTTCAAGTGCACGGAGCTTTTGCTCCAGCGTGCACATTTCATTAAAAGGAGAATTAAAAATGAAAAAATTTAAAATACCTCTTTTGTATTTGCTTTCCTTTGCCTTGAGCATTTTGCCTGTGGCAATTTACTTTTTCCTAAACAGGGAGAGGTATTTTGTCACATTGCCCGAAAGGGTAAAGCTGACCACCGGGCTTGTGTGCTTGGGGGTGATTGTGCTGCTAAAGGTAATGGGCAAGCTGAAAATGCCTTCAAGGGCGGTGCTGTTTGGCTTGGTGTTTATTTTGTGCTACCTTATGGAAAGCGTGCTTAATGATATGCTTGTGTTTTCCTTTCTTGCCTTGGTGGGTGAGATTATGGATATGATTTGTCAGGTGTTTGTTAAGCGTGCCAAGGAGGAAAAAGCAACGGAAAAGATGGCACAGGCAACCACGGCAGAGATTACAAAAATTCTTAACGGCAGGGTGTGAAAACCGCAGGCGGTTTTCAATGATGTTTGCCAAAGGCAAGTGATGTTGGTTTTCCCAATGATGACGGCTTCGCCTAATGATGTGTGCCTGACGGCACATTGAGGCAAATATCGCATCATTGCGGCACGAAGTGGCGTAACATCATTTTGAGCGAAGCGAGAAGCATCATATCGCTATAGGCGATGCATCTTTATAGAAAGGATTAAATATGAAAAAGAACAGCTTTACAGAGGCGATTTACAAAAATGCGGGCTATCTTGTGGTGGCGCTGATTTCTGCGGTGTACATTGCGGGGTCCTTGATTAACATTTCAAGGAGTGGGCGCAGCATTTATGAAATCCTTGGCACGGGTGTGCTTAGCTTAATTGTTGGCATTATGATTAACGGTGTGTTTCGCTCCATTGGACTTAGAAAGGGCGATGAGGATGAGCGCACCGTTGCCACAAACGCATTGCACGCCAAGGCGGTTGAGGAGATAACACCATATATTGACAGGCTGGATAGCTTTTGTGAAAGGGAAAGCCGCCTTGCAAAAAGGGCGGTGCGCACAAGGATTTTGGCATGTGAGGGTATGAAATACTCAGATTATTTTGACGGCGATGACTGTCTTTTGGCAGGGGTGGAGGCGCCTAAGGACAAAAGAAAAAGGCGCGTGTATTTTAAGGCGTTGAGAACTAAAATTAAGCCCCTTTTGTCCTCTAACCTAACCTCTGACGGGGCGAATGCATCCAACCCCTTTGATTTTGGAAAAAGTAAGAGGGAATATGCAAGCACCAAAAGCGCCTCGGATGTGGCAGTTAAGCTGATTATGGCAATAGTTTTCGGCTATTTCGGGGTTAGCTTAACGGGAGAGATAAACATAGCCTCCTTAATTTGGAACACATTGCAGATTGTGCTTTATGTGGCAGGCGGAGTGATACAAATGTACAGCTCCTTTAGCTGGGTGGTGGACGACTATCGGGCAGGGGTGATTAAAAAAATCGATATGCTCCAAAAGTTTAAGGCTTTGGCGTTGGCTCAAGCTACGCAGGAATAACAAAAGAAAAATGAGCCACGGCTCATTTTTCTTTTGTTGCTTGAATTATTTGGGATATAAGTTTTATCTATATAATATTGACAACGAATGATAAAAGTGTTAAAATAACAGTAACGCTTTTATTTCGGAGGTTCCTTCTATGAACAACGATAAAATTTTAGATTTGAAGAAGAAGGCTGTCGACATAAGACTTGGTGCTATTGAGGCAGTATATAACGGAAAATCCGGTCACCCCGGTGGCGCATTGAGCGCGGCTGATGTGATTGCGTGCCTATATTTTTCAGAGCTTAATGTAAATCCTAAGAAGCCTAAGGACCCAAACAGAGATAGGTTTGTTCTTTCCAAGGGTCATTCCTGCCCTGCGCTTTATACCGCTATGGCTATGCGCGGCTTCTTCGACCTTAAGGAGATTAAGAGCTTCAGAAAGCTGGGCTCCTTGACACAGGGTCACCCTGATATGAAAACCATCCCGGGCATTGATATGTCCGCAGGCTCATTGGGTCAGGGCTTTTCTACCGCTTGCGGTATGGCTTTGGCAGGCAAGCTAAACGGCAAGGACTACCGCACATATGTTATGATTGGTGACGGTGAGAGCCAGGAGGGTCAAATTTGGGAGGCGACAATGTTTGCCGCACATTATAAGCTTGACAACCTCTGCTTGATTATTGACAACAACGGCTTGCAGATTGACGGCAAGGTAAAGGATGTTATGAACACCATGCCTTACCCAAGCAAGTTTAAAGCCTTTGGCTGGAATGTTATTTCCATTGACGGTCACAATATTGAGGAGATTTTGGATGCCTTTGAAAAGGCAAGGGCAGCTAAGGGCAAGCCAACCGTAATTGTTGCAAAGACAGTTAAGGGCAAGGGCGTTTCCTTTATGGAAAACCAGGCAGGCTGGCACGGCAAGGCTCCAAATGAGGAGCAGTACAACCAGGCTAAGAGTGAGCTTGAGCAGTACAAGGCTACACTTTAAGGAGGTTATGAAAAATGGCAGATAAGATTGCAACAAGAGAAGCATACGGTAATGCTTTGGCTGAGTTTGGCGCGCAGTACAATGATATTGTGGTTTTGGACGCTGACCTTGCTGAGGCAACAAAGACCTGTGTATTTAAAAAGAAATTCCCCGAAAGATTTTTTGACTGCGGTATAGCGGAGAACAATATGTTCGGCGTGGCGGCAGGCTTGGCGGCAAGCGGAAAAATCCCGTTTGCATCAACCTTTGCTATGTTTGCGGCAGGCAGAAGCTTTGACCAGGTTAGAAACTCTATCGGTTACCCACACTTAAATGTTAAGATTTGCGCAACCCACGGCGGCGTTAGCGTTGGTGAGGACGGCGCAACACACCAGTGCTGTGAGGATATGGCGCTTATGCGTACTATTCCCGGTATGGTTGTTATGAACCCGTCCGATGCGGTGGAGGCAAGATGCGCAGTTGAGGCGGCTATTAAGTATGACGGTCCTGTTTACATCCGCTTTGGCCGTTTGCCTGTTGCCGTTATTAACGACAATGAGGACTATAAGTTTGAAATCGGCAAGGGTGTTAAGCTGGCTGACGGAACAGATGTTACAATCGTAGCAAACGGTCTTATGGTTGAGCAGGCGCTTATTGCAAGGGAGATTTTGAGAGCAGAGGGCATTTCCGCTTCTGTTATCAATATTCACACAATTAAGCCCCTTGACACACAGCTTTTGATTGCCGAGGCGCAGCAGACAGGCGCAATTGTTACCACTGAGGAGCATAATGTTTTAGGCGGTCTTGGCGGTGCGGTTGCAGAGGCGCTTTCTGAGGTTTGCCCTGTTCCTGTTGTTAGACACGGCGTGCCTGACCAGTTCGGCAAGAGTGGCGCGGGTAAGGATTTGCTTGAGTACTTTGGCTTGAATGCAAACGGAATTGTTGAAAAGGTTAAGGTTGCCCTTAAGCTTAAGAAAATGAGATAAATCACAAAAGGCTGACTACTGTCAGCCTTTTTAGTTTGTAAAAAACAACAATTGAAAAACAGAAAAATATGTGATATCATATACTAAGAAAGGGGGAGAAGCGGTGAAGATAGCATTTGTTTGCCACGGGAATATTTGCAGAAGCCCAATGGCGGAATTCGTTTTTAAGGATATGGTGAATAAGCAGGGAATAAAAGACCGTATTTTTGTTTCATCATATGCCACGAGTGATGAGGAAATATGGGGCGGAGTAGGCAACAAAATCCACCGTGGGACCCTTGGAATTTTTGAAAAATATAAGGTGCCCTATGACAAGGAAAAAAGGGCAGTACAGCTTGAAGCAAGTGACTACGAGAGGTTTGACTTGTTTATAGGGATGGACTTTGCAAACATACGCAATATGAACCGTATTTTTGGCGGCGACCCAAAGGGAAAGGTTAAGCTGCTCCTTGACTATGTGGGAGAGCATAGAGAGGTTAGCGACCCTTGGTATACAGGGGATTTCGAGAAAACCTATACGGATGTTATGCGTGGATGCAGGGCGCTTTTGGAGGCGATAAAAAATGAAATATAAGGAAAGAATAGTAAAGGGTGTTTTTATAAGCCGCCCCAACAGGTTTATTGCCAATGTGGAAATAGACGGAAAAACAGAGGTGGCGCACGTGAAAAACACGGGCAGGTGCCGTGAGCTTTTGGTAAGCGGCGCTACGGTGTATCTAACCGTGGCTGAAAACCCTGAAAGAAAGACAAAATTTGACCTGGTTGCGGTGGAAAAAGCAACACAGGGTGGCATTATTTTAATAAATATGGACTCGCAAGCGGTTAATAATATTGCAGAGGAGTATTTAAGAAAAATATTTCCAAGGGCTGATATCCGCCGTGAGGTGACCTACAAAAGCTCCCGCTTTGACTTTTATTTAGAGGAAAACGGCAAGGGCGCATTTTGCGAGGTGAAGGGGGTTACCCTTGAAAAGGATGGGGTTGCTTCCTTTCCCGATGCGCCTACCGAGAGGGGAGTAAAGCATCTAAGGGAGCTTACGGAAGCGAAAAATGAGGGGTATGATGCTTATGTGCTTTTTGTCGTGCAGATGGAAAATGTAAGCTACTTAACCCCTAATGATATAACACACAAGGAGTTTGGAGATACCCTAAGGCTATCAAAGGCATCGGGGGTGGAGATAATGGCGGTGAGCTGCATTGTTGAACCAAGCTCTGTTTTACCGCACAAGGAGGTGAAAATAAGGCTATGACAATGGTGCTGTTAACAGCTCTTGGCGTTGGCGGGGCAACGGTGGTTGGCGCACTGCTTGGCTTTGCCTTTAAGAATATTTCACATAAATTCAGTGATATTGTTTTGTCCTTTGCCGCAGGCGTTATGCTTTGCGCCGCGGTTATCGGACTTATTGTGCCGTCATACGATTACGGTGTAAAATACGGTACCCCTGTGGCGATTTTACTAACGGTTGGCGGCGTGTTTGTTGGTGCAATTGCATTAAACCTAATTGACAAGCTGGTGCCTCACCTGCACAAAATTGCAGGGGCGGATTTGGAGAGCCACAAAAACAACCCTAAGCTTAGCAAGGTTTTGCTTTTTGTAACGGCAATTGCAATACACAACCTGCCCGAGGGCATTGCGGCAGGCGTATCCTTTGGCGCAGGCAGCGATGCGGAGGCGCTTGTTATTGCAGGTGGTATTGCCCTTCAAAACATCCCTGAGGGTATGGTTATAATAGGTCCTATGCTTTCAAGCGGAGTTTCCAAAAGGCGCACGCTGCTTTTGGCATCGATTACGGGAATTATTGAGATTGTGGGAACTCTGATTGGTTATTTTGCTGTTAGCGTAGCTTCGGCTATTTTGCCGTTTGCCCTTGCCTTTGCAGGCGGCACAATGCTTTATGTAATAAGCGATGAGATGATACCGGAGACTCACGCCCACGGTGAGCAAAGAGGAGCAACCTATGCTTTACTTGTCGGCTTTTGCTTAATGCTTGTGTCCGACATACTTTTGGGGTGAGTCAACTCCCTCCGTCTGCCGCCTGAAAATAGAGAAAATGGTAAAGAAGGATGGCGGCATCCACCTCCCTCTCTGATGGAGGCTTAAATCTCACGGTGAGCAAAGAGGAGCAACCTATGCTTTACTTGTCGGTTTTTGCTTAATGCTTGTGTCCGACATACTTTTGGGATAATAAAAAGCACCCGTTTGGGTGCTTTTTTACGGTTTTATTGTTGCGAGGCTTTTGTGATTTTTGTAAAAAACAAACACAGGGTCGGCTTTTGCTAAGGAAAGCTGCTCCTTCGGGAAATGCCTTTCCTTTACTAAGAGCTTCAGCTCAAGGTTGGACAGGTCCTCCTTGATAAGAGGGGCAAAGATTTCCTTAGCGCTTGAAACGGGAACGGCGCTTTTGCCCTCGTTTACGGTTATCATCCAAGTGTTGTTTTCATAAAAATAGCCCGGGTAGTAGGGAATGACTAAAATTGCATTTTCTCCCTTGTAGTAGTAATAGCCCTCCTCTTGGAAAACCATTTTGAGGCTATCGTTCTTCTTTATGTGCTTATAGCTTTTATAGCCAAAATTGCTTGTAGCGCCTAAGAAATACTTGATTTTAAAATCTTTATAGAATTGGGAATTCTTATAAATGATTATCTCGATAGGCGCGGGAATTACCGTTGTTATAACATAAATGAGCCCAAAAAAGATAAGACCGATTAAGACAAAGGGAAGGCTTAGAATAAACAAAACAGTAGCCAAGCCCTTGTTCATTTTCTTGTGCGAATGCTCCACCTTAGTTACCCTTTAAATACCTTTCCTTAAAAATTCTATTGTTTTCAATCAGTTCATTTAGGGTTACGGGCATAAAGCCGTTTATATCAACCCCTGCGTTTAAGAGCCTTTCATTTTCCGCAATGTGGTGGAAAAAGGGGTCGGATGTGTCACTATGCAAATGCCCGTGTATCATATAAAGCCTTTTTTCGTGCTTATAGGTGAGTAAAGGGTAATGGCACAGGATGCATCCCACGCTACCGTCGCTTATTTGCGCAATGTGGCAAACGGACTTAAAGTACTTGCCCACGTCCTCGTCACTGTCCCTTAAACGATAGCTTTTGTGGGGGAGAGTGTCTGATTTCGACGGATTTTGCAAATAGTATTCCTCTAACCAGCTTGCGTCGTGGTTGCCCAAAACCAAGTGCTTTTCGCCCTTTAATCTATCCAAAATTTTTGTGTAGCCCTCAAAGCGGTAAAACATATCCCCAAGGATATAAACCGTGTCGTTTCCCTTGACGCGGCTATTCCAATTTTTAATAATTGCCTCGTTCATTTCCTCTGCATTTTCAAAGGGACGCTGACTTAGGGAAATAACGCTTTTGTGACCAAAATGGGTGTCTCCTACATAAAATATGCTCATTATCTTTTCTCACCTCCATTTCTTTTTTATATGATAAAAGCTGAGCTGAAATTAACATCTAAAGCAAAACGAACCGCTAATGGGTTCGTTTTTTGCTTTGAATTATTTTACAGTAACTGTAACCTTATGAGTCTTGCCGTCGCCGAAGGATGGAACGATATTGCCGTCAATTGCCTTTCCGTCAACGGTTACGGAAACGGTGAAGTCCTTATATTTCTTTTCGGGGTTGGAGATTTCAATTTCGTAGGTTGCGCCACGGAACTCTCTCTTCATTGAAGCCTTATCGAATGGGAGATGAGGCTCCATTACAAGACCCTCATATGTTGGGCGCGCACCTATGAGATAGTTTTCCATTGTGTTGGTGTACCAAGCAACAGAGCCTGTAATCCAGCTATATTCCATCTGGAATGCGCTGTTCTTATGCTCAGGGCCGAAGTAGCAGTTGGAGAACATATATGGCAAGCACTTGTTCTTTATTTCCGCATTGTCGCCGAACACATAGCCCGGAGCAATCTTCTTAAAGAGGTTGTATGCCAAGTCAGCCTTGCCGTACTTGAGAAGACCTAAAATCATCCAAATGTTTGTATGTGAGTAGATAGTACCGTTTTCGCAAATGCCCGGCTCCATTGAAGAAATTCTACCGATGGTGGGGTCGAACTCCTTGAAGGATGGGGTAAGGAGCATATATCCAACAGGGGTAGCCATATGCTCGTCCATAGCCTTGATAACTGTGTTTGCTCTTTCCTCGCTGGCAACGCCTGACACCAAGGACCAGCACTGAGATTCCATAAACATCTTTGCGTATTTGTTCTGCTTTGAGCCGAGAGGTGAGCCGTTGTCTGTGTAGCAGCGTCTGTACCATTCTCCATCCCAAGCATTTTCGTTAATAGCCTTGGTAATGCTTTCACGGCGTGATAAGTAGTTAGCCTCCTTGTCCTTTAAGCCAAGGAAGCGTGCAAGCTCTGCCATTTCCAGAAGAGCCTGTGCGTATGCGATAGAGAGCCAAACGCTCTCGCCCTTACCCTCCTTGCCTACGCCTGTCAAGGAGTCATTCCAGTCACCGAACTTAATTAAGAGAAGGTCGTGTACGCCCTTATTTGACTCCAAGAAGTCAAGCGCTCTGTCCATATGACCGAATACAGTTGCCTCTCCCTCGTCACGGAAGGGAACAACCTCATTTAAGAAATCAACATCGCAGGTTTCACGCAGGTATGCGGTAAGAGTAAACTCAAGCCAAAGAGCAGAGTCGGAATACGCCTTTGTATCAACAGGGTTCCAGCCGCGAACAGCCATACCGCTTGCGTACTGGTTCTTAATAGCCTCTCTTAAAATTTCCTTTGTTCTTTCATTCTTGAAGGAAACAACGCCGAAGCCGTGCTGAACAATATCACGGTAGCCGTTATAGCCCCAACGGCACCAGGTAGCGCCGAAGTTTGTTGCGTGCTTGCCCCAGAAGTTAATAAGTCTGTCAAGATGCTCATCACTTGTGGTGATGTGGTTCTTTGAATAAAGGTCGTGATAGTATTTCTTTGTTTCCTCAAAATACTTGTCCTGATTTGTAAGATATTTTTCGGTCAAGCCAAGGGAAACATCCTCGCAATCTCCTGCGCCCAGCATCAAGTTGATTGTCTGCTCACAGCCCACATCAAGTGTAACATCAAAGCGGAGTGAACAAATTGTAGCATTTGCACTTCCTATGGAGTTACGGCTAACGCCCTCTCTTACAACCTGCGGTGATGCAATTGTACCGTACTCACCCACAAATACATTCTGACAGCCCTCTGTTGCGCTAATCTTATAGTCAGCAGACATAAATGCTGTTAGGTAGTTGTGAGGAACGATAAAGGGATGCTTGGACATATAGAAGGTATTTCTTCCCTCGTCAAAGCGGGTGCAACGGAACATTGTGTCACCGTAGCTGTCAAAGCCCCATTTGAACTTAAACTGAATCTGGCTATATGTAAATATGGAATATGAGCGCTTGCCCTTGCCCTCGTTCTTAATGCCAAGCTTCCAGATTTCAACAGGGTCATTTCCCTTTGGAACGAAAAGGCGAAGAGATGCAAGTGTATCGCAGGTCTTGTTCTCAACATATGTGTAGCCTAAGCCCTGTACGCACTTGTAGCTTTGGTACGGGTGGCAAACGGGCTCCCAGTTAAGGGTCCAAAACTCACCTGTTTCATTATCACGGATAAATATAAGTCTGTTGTAAAGGTGGTCCTTGCCGAAAACATCATAGTCGCAGATACGACCAACGCCTGTGTAAAGCTGGATGCCCTCTGTACCGTTGATTTGGTAGTCGAAGCAGCCTATACCTGTTTGATGCACATTTGCATAGCAGGCATCGTTAAATAAAAAGTTATCAAATGGACGGGGTGTGTTTGGCGCTGTTATAACAAACTCATCTCCGCTTTCGTTAAAATAACCGTACTTGTATTCCATATTTTTGTCCTCTCTTACTGTGTTTTTGCGGGGTCGGTATGAGCTAACCCCCACTCTTTATTGTATCACAAGTTTATAGTTTGTTCAATAGTAAATTAGTTAATATAGTCCTCAGGTGTAATATCCTCACCGTTTAGGAGCTTTTGAAAGTTTTCCGCCAAAATATTGATGTAGAGTGTGGAGGTGTTAAGAACGATTTGCGGCTCCTGCCAAACCTCGACACCGTTTTCAATTTTGCCCTCTGTTATTTCAATCATAACATCGAGGGTGTTGCCGATGCGGTAGTAGGTGTAGGTGGAGATGTTGTCATTGTTGTCACGCACATACATATGGAAAACAATGGCGCCGTCGTCCTCCTTAATCTCCTTGATTTCCTCAAGGGTCAGGTTGTTAAACTCCAAGGGCCTTGGGAAGTTGATAAGCAGACGGTAGTAGTCGGAAAATTCCGTGGTGTATCGGGTGCCGTCGCCACCTGTGGCAAGAACCTTGCCATCGCTACCTGTGGTAATATCAAATCTGTTGCTTACATTGTATATAATGTTTCCTGTCTTTTCATCTCTGCTTTGTGCCCTGATTATCATTTGGGACAAGCCCGGCTCGCCCGCATCATCATTCCTCAAAAGGTATTCGTAGAACAAAGAGGAAACATCGTTGCCTGCCCACTCAAAGATGGTTTTGCCATCTGTGCCCAGGAAGGAAAGGGTAGCCTTCGGCACACGGACAAGAATAGGATATTCTTCACCGTAGAGGGTGGACAGGGTGTAGTAATACCCGTCAATTTCATCGCTGATTTGGAAAATTGCCTCATCGTTTTCCTTGTCGGACAGCTTGGCGCTTAAGAAATAGCACCTTTTATTCATTGACAAGCCGTATTTCTCTAACTCCTCGTCAGTTGGGCAAATGGCAATAACCTTGTCCCCCGAGAAGTAGGTGTAAAGGGCGGTAAATGCGGCTGACAGGCGGGTGACATTCGTTCCTGTTTTAACTGTTGCGCCTGTGCCTTGGTTCACATAGAACATATTGTACATATTTACGGTACCGTCCATTGTGTCACCTGCCTTGACAATTTCAAACAGGGTGGAAATCTCTCCTGCCTTATCAGGGTCGGAAAGACCGATTTTGAACCTCTCTATGTTAAGCATTGCCTGGGTTGCATCGCTGTACCTGCCGTAAATAAGGGGGGTGACAAAGTCCTCCATTGGGGCAAAAAGGCAATCCTCAACGCCCTCCTGGTGGAAGCGGTAAACGGAGTTTCTGCCCTTTAGTGCAACATAATAGGTTGTTTCCCTTGAAAAGGTGGGGTGACCGATATACACGGTGTGGTACTTGGTTTCACCGTTTTCCTCATATCCAACAGTGTAGTAAGCCCTGCAGGTGTCCTCGGTAACGCCGTACTCCCTCATTTGCTCCTCGGAAACATCACGCATTGGCGCATTTTCCTCAGTGTTTGACTGATAGGAAACGGGCAAGTAGATGTATGCGATAAGGACTGCGTACAGGCTTTCGTTAAATCTTAAGCCCTCGTATCCCACAAAGCGCATTTCCTCCTTTTCCATAGAGGAGTCATAGTACTTGTGGAAGGCGTATTTTCCGCTTTCGTTGGAAATTTCCAAATAATTAATCTTATTTTTGTCAAGCTCGGGGTAAACCGTTACCATAACATTGTTGTAAAGTCCCTCGCCGGGCGCCACATAGGGCGGCTCGTAGGTGGAGTCCTCCTCCTCGATAAGAGGAAGCACAACGAAAATGTAAACAAGGATTAAGGCAATTAGCACAACGGAGAGAATGGAGATAAGGATTATCTTTTTCTTGTTCTCGCGGCTCATCTGTTCTTTCTCCTTACCATAATGATTACGCCAACACCGACAACGATTAACGGAAGGATAGTGATAAGGCAAATAAAGATTGTTGTTGATTGCCTTGAGGTCATATCAAGAGTATAATCGTTGAAGGTTTTGAAGTCTAAGTTGATAGGTACATTCTTTTGCGTGGTTGAGTGAACAACGGACAAAAGGATTTTTTCGTTTGGATACATGCTTGACTTTAGATAGCTGTCATCAATAAAGCTACCGCTGGAAACGAGCATATATGAGTACGCATCGTGCTGACCGTCAACCTTGGATTGAAAGGCGGTAATGGTCATAACCGTGTGCGCCTTGTCCCTTTGGTCGCCAAATGTGGCATCTGTTGTTGTATCAATAAGAGGAAGGGTGTAAACAACGGCAGTACCGTCATCGTAGCCGAGCTGACCGTTCTCGGCTGAGGAGTACTTAGGGTCAACCGAGAGGGAAGCTGCATTGCCGAAAATCGGGCGGGCGGTGCCGTAGTTCTTCATTGCGTTAAGATAGGTTGAAGCGGCATTGTTGCTTGAAATAACACCTCTAAAGTCATTATATTCGGAGTTTGATGTGGTGCTTGAGTCAACGATAAGGTTACTGTCGTCAACTGTAACACCTGCCTTGAACTCAAAGAAATCGTAAAGATTTTTAAGCGGATGCGCCACATCAGCCTTTTCACCGAGTGGGTCGATAAAGCACATAAGGCTGCCCTTATCAACGGTTAGATAGCCGCTGAGCATAGAAATATCGCTATTTGAATAGTCCATAGACGGCTTGTTTACGACAACCGCAACGGCGTCGGTTGGGATAACCCTCTTTTCATCAAAAACGGTTTTGTCAAGCTCATATTTCTTGCCGCACCTGCCGCAAACGAAGGTGTCCTGCTCGTAGTCCTCAAGCTCACGCTTGCCCCAGCTTTCGCCGCAGTTCTTTGTTTGACAGGTGAACTGGGTGTCGTCAAGATACAGGGTGCGCACATTGAAGCCGCAGTTAACAAACAGGGTGGCAAGCTCCGTAGGGAGTGGCTCGCCGTGGCCCTGCACGAAATATGCGGATGGGGTGAACTCATATGCAAGGCTCAAAATGGCGGTTGCAAAGGTTTGCTCACCATTGTAGCCGTAAATTTCTCTTGTGCCGTCAGCCGCCTTATTAAAGGTGTAGAAGCTGGCTGCGGTTAAGGTCCTGTACATTGTACCGTACTCGCCGTTTTTATCCTTGCGGGCAACGATAACCGTGTACTCGTTAGGAGAAATTGTGTTGCTGGCTTGGTTAAACTTTTTCATAAAGTTGTATTCCTTGATAGGGTCAACATATAAAATTGAAACATTGTCAAGCCTGTCCTCAATTTGGGTGGCGGTGGAATGTACATAGGAAAGCACATTACCTGTGCTAAGGTCCGCAAAGTTTTTCTCTGCCTCGTCCTTGTCACAGCAGAAAATAATGTCAATGCTGGAGTTAACCGTTGCGTTGTCAAGAAGCTCAACAAAGGGGTCGGACAGGGTAAAGAGCTGCTCCTCGGTCATATCAAGATACCAGCCGAAGGCATCGCCCAAGGTGGTTACGATTGAGTTTAAAACAATAACGATTGCAATAACTACTGTTATAAAAATGGTATTGAGTGTGCCGTACTTGATTTTCTTAGAGTCGGCAAATGATTTTAAGTTTCCGCGCTTCATTTGTCTCCTCCTTAATTATATTTGCGTGACTCAAAGACACGCACGGTTAAGAAAATAAACACGCCCGTTAAAGAAATGTAGTAGAACAGGGCGCTTATGTCAAAGACACCGTAGGTAAACGCCGTGTAGCGTGAGAAAATTGACAGCCAGTCAAGCACAACCCTTATTGCGTAAACACTGATAAAGGAGTTGAATAGGCTGATAACAAAGAACAAAAGGATTGTTACTATTGTAATAACGATAGCGGCAAACTGGTTCTCGGTTAAGGAGGACACAAAAATGCCGATGGCGATAAAGCTCATGCCCACAAGCAAAAGGGCGATTATGTTGCCCATAACAAGGGCTCCGTTTGGCCCGCTGTTTTCCTCAGGCACGAAGAAGGTGAGAGGAATAATGAATATAAGAGAAAGGGCAAGAAAAATTGCCAGCATAACGAAGGAGGAGAAGAACTTACCTAAAACCATTTGTGTTGTTGACACGGGGGAGGTTAGGAGCAGCTGCTCCGTCTTTGTCTTTTTCTCCTCGCTAAAGGACTTCATTGTAAGGATGGGCAAGAAAATCATAAGCACGAAAATCAAGCCCGAGAAGTAAAGAGAGGTGTCCGCCGTTGGTGGGCTGTCCAAAACGGTGGTGACGGAGAAAATAACGGCAGAGATAACAAGGGCGCTTGCCAAGAATATGTATCCTATGGATGTTGTAAAGTAAGCGCGCATTTCTCTTTTAAATATGGCTAACATTATTTTCCTCCCTTCTCGTTTTCGCTTTTAATTAGCTTAACGAACACGTCCTCAAGCTCCGCCTCTAAGTTTTCCATACCCATAAGTGGCCAGGAACGGGCGGCAAGAGCGTTGAATATGATTTTTCTGACGTCAATGGACGGGGTGCTTTCCAAAACATAGCTGTATGTGTCCCCCTCACGAATACCGTCGGTTGTAACACTCAAAATGCCCTGTAGACCCTTGAGCAGGTTCAAAACCTCCTTGTTAGGTCCTGCAACCTTGATTTTCATCTTGGCGCTTTGACCAACTGTGCGGTTTAGGTCCGTTGTTTTTTCGTTGGCAACGATTTTGCCCTCGTTAATTATAATTACCCTGTCGCAAATTGCCTGCACCTCAGACAAAATGTGGGTGGAGAGGATAACTGTGTGGGACTTGCCAAGGCTCCTTATGAGATTACGGATTTCGATAATCTGCACAGGGTCAAGGCCAACCGTTGGCTCGTCGAAAATTATAAAGTCCGGGTTGCCGACAATAGCCTGGGCAATGCCCACCCTTTGGCGATAACCCTTTGAAAGATTGCGGATTAGGCGGTTTCTAACATCGTAAACCTTTACCTTTTCCATAACCTCCTTTAAATGCTCCTTCTTGTTGAAGCGGCAGGACTTAAGGTCGTAAACAAAGGAAAGATACTCGTTTACGGTCATATCCACATAAAGGGGTGGCTGCTCGGGCAAAAAGCCTATCTGCTTTTTAACCCCCATTGGGTCCTTGAAAATATCCTTGCCCCCTACGGTAACTGTGCCGCTTGTGGCGGACAAGTAGCCTGTGATAATATTCATAGTTGTGGATTTGCCCGCGCCGTTAGGACCGAGGAAGCCCACAATTTCCCCCTTTTTAATAGAGAAGGAAATATCATCTACTGCATTTTTTGTGCCGTAGTTCTTGACAAGGTTTGTTATTTCTAACATATGATAGCTCCTTTGCGTTTTGGATTACTCACACAGTACAAAATGTACCTTAAATAATTATAAGTATAATATTACAAAATAAAGTATAGCATAGAAATTGATATAATTCAACAGAAATATTTGACAAAAACTATTTTTCAGCCTCTTTTCACAGGAAAAACACCTTATTTTGTCTTGATATTTGGGCATGAATATGGTACATTTATATTAAGAACTTATATGGAGGCATTTATGAGAAAACCGTATTGGATTTGGCACCCGGGTGCCTTTGAATTATATCACAGCATGCTTTTACATAACAGGCGCACAAGCGCAAAGACGGTTGAGGTGGGAAAGGAAATTAAGCGCATATCTGCGTACTATCCGCCAATGTGGCGCATTGACTGCCCCTGCCATAATGCAGAGCTTATGAAAAGGGCGACTGTTGACAAGGAAGAGGTAATTGAGCTTTTTTCAAACACCGAGGATTGCGCCATTCGTGTTGATGGCAAAAAATATCCTAAGAATGTTAAAATAACATTAGCTCCGGGGGAGCATACGGTTGAGCTGATGGGCTTTAAGGCACAGACCTTTCCTGCATTTTATGTAACGGGGGATGTGTTTAAGAGTGACAGGACATACATAACCTATAACAATAACAATGAGCCAAACAGGCATGCAGGCTGGAGCGAGCTTTACAGGGAGCCCGAGGATAATGTGGAGATTTTTAAGTTTTCATACAAAAGACTTGACCCTGTGTTGATAAAAAAGGAAAATGGCGGCATTCTTTACGACTTTGGAAAAGAGGTTTTTGGCAAGATTGTTATTGAAAACGCAAGGGATGGGGAATATCTGCTTTCCTTGGGCGAGAGCTATGAGGAGGCGCTGGACACGGAGTATTGCCAAATTTGCGTAAATGCCCTTGTAAGAAACGGAGAATTCACCTTTGTTCCTGTGGCGCTGAGATATATTTTTGTGCCGAAAACAGACACTCCCCTTGACATTTTCCTTGATTTTGAATATTTGCCCCTTGAAAGCAGGGCAAGCTTTAGCTGTGATGACGAGCTTGTTAACAGGATGTGGAATGTTTGCAAGTATACTATGCTTCTAAACTCCCGTGAGGGCTTCTTTGACGGGATTAAGCGCGACCGTTGGGTTTGGAGTGGAGATGCTTATCAAAGCTATTTTGTAAACTACTACCTTGCCTTTGACAAGGAAATAGTTAAGCGAACAATACGTATGCTACGCGGTGCGGAGCCTATGCTGAAGCATATTAACACCATTTCCGACTACACCTTTTATTGGCTTTGCAGCATTTGGGACTACTATTTTTATACAGGGGATAAGGATTTTGTTTGCGACATTTACCCCGATATGCTATCGGTGCTTTCCTTTGTGGAGGGTAGACTATCACCTGACGGTATGTTTGAGCGCAAGCCTGATGACTGGGTGTTTATGGACTGGAGCACCTTTGACCCTGCAGGTCCTATTTGCGCAGAGCAAATGGTGCTTTGTAAGGCTTATGACGGCGTTTCAAAATGCGCCGCCCTTGTGGGGGATGAAAAAACTGCGGTAAGGGCAGAAAAGCAAAGGGATTATATTAAGGAAAAAATCAACGAGCGTTATTGGTGCGAGGATAAGGGCGCGTTTGTGGATGATTACACAACGGGCAGAGAAAATGTGACAAGGCACGCAAATATTTTTGCTATTTTGTTTGATTTGACCTCTGAGGAGAGAAAGAAAAAAATCCTTGAAAATGTAATATACAATAAGGAAATCACCCCCATAACCACACCGTATTTTGAGTTTTATGAGCTGGACGCAATGTGCCGCATTGGCGATTTCAAGTACATGACAGATATGCTACACTCCTATTGGGGCGCAATGCTTGATTTGGGTGCCACCACCATTTGGGAGGAGTTTGACCCAACAAAGAAGGGCATTGAGCATTATGAGATGTACGGCGGCAAGTATGAAAAGAGCCTTTGCCACGCTTGGGGAGCTTCCCCCATATACCTTTTGGGCAAATATGCCCTCGGGGTTTACCCGACGTGTGCGGGGTATACCGAGTATGAGGTGAAGCCAAGCCTTATGTCCTTTGGAAAAATCGAGGGCACCGTGCCTACGCCTAAGGGCAATGTAACCGTTAAGATGGACAAGGAAAGGGTAAGTGTCCAATCAGAGCTTGAGGGCGGCGTGCTTGTGCTTGGGGACAAGAGATATAGGATTGAAAAGAACAAGGAATTAACAGTGAATTTTTAGGAGGCTTGCTCTGCCATAGCGGAGAGAAAACAGAATGAAAAGAAGATTTATAAAAGTAATATTATTTATGGCGATAATGTGCGTTTTGTGCCTACACGTGTCGATAATTGCATATGCGGAGCAGAGCCGCGATTGTGCAATAGACGGTCACGATTGGAGGAGCGCAACCTGCACAGAGCCTGACACCTGTAAGGAGTGCGGAGAAACCAAGGGCGAGGCGCTGGGACACTCTTGGGAAAACCCCTCCTGCACTATGCCAAAGCACTGTGTGAGGTGCGATGAAACAGAGGGGCAGGCGTTAGGACATGCCTGGTCACAGGGGAGCTGCGTAACGCCTAAGGTGTGCGGCATATGCTCAAAAATTGACGGCAAGGCGCCGGGACACACCCTTGACAACAAGTGCGATACTGTTTGTAATGTTTGCCAAAAAACCGTTGGGGTGCCTGCCCACGAGGACAGGAACGGTGACGGAGAGTGTGATGTTTGCAATGCGAAGCTTTCCACGGGCGAAAACGGCGATGAGGGCTTAGGCGTTGGGGCAATTGTTGGAATTGTATTAGGCTCAATATCTATTTTAGCAATTATTGCAGCTGTTGCTTTTGCGGCTATTAAATCTAAGAAAAAATAATAAAAAGGTGCTAACGCTTAACGCGATAGCACCTTTTTATTATTTATAAAACTTTATTTTCCGCATAATTCATCCAAGGAAACACCAAGAGCTGAAGCGATAGCGCACAATTCAATGTCCGTAACAGTACGTGAATAGTCCTCAATTCTGGAAATAGAGCCGCGGCAAACATAAACGCCTTGAAGCTCTAAGCGAGCCGAAAGCTTCTGTTGGCTTAGATGCAGCTTTTTGCGAAGAAAGTATAGCTTTCCGCCTATTAGATTTTTCTTTTCTCCGTCTATAATTCGTGCCATTATCGTATCTCCTTATCATAAATATGTCTTGACTTAGGACAATTATTATGATATACTAATTTCACGGTAAAATTGTCTTGTGACAGGACAACAAGGAGGCTGGTGGGCACATTATGAAAAACGTAGGTATAATAAAGGAAATAGATAAGCTGGGACGCTTGGTTAGCAGAGAGAGACCCAGTTGAACCCCGATTTTATACGGTAAATCTCGTCTTACTCTGTGTTAAAAAAACTTGAAAATTTTTTAATTGTCTGCGTTTTTTTGCCTTGATTAAGCCAAGATTTACTCGTCTAAAATTGCGAG
>JAFTMJ010000093.1 GCA_017452475.1 Clostridia bacterium
CTTAGTATGGCTGTGTCAAGCCTCAGCCAAAATCATCTTAAAATAAGCGTTTTTGGTGCTCGCAATTTTAGACGAGTAAATCTTGGCTTAATCAAGGCGAAAAAACGCAGACAATTAAAAAATTTTCAAGTTTTTTTAACGCAGAGTAAGACGAGATTTACCGTATAAAATCGGGGTTCAACTGGGTCTTTCCTCTGCTAAGTAATCGTGATGGAAAAAGGTGCAGGAATTTGCCTGCAATGCGGGTGAAAGCCCCGTGGGGAGGAAGCGGTTATGAAGCATATCGCTATCGGTGAAAACCATTTATACTCGAAGGCTTACGCAAGGGGAAGCAAATTTGTTGGCAGGCACATTATTGTATATGTGCTGAAGGACTTAAGGGCAGGGAAGCTGCAAAATGCCCACCCCGAAAAGAAAAAGGTCAACAGAATTGGCTTGACTGTGTCCAAAAAGCTTGGAAAGGCGGTTGTACGCAGCCGAGTTAAGAGAATTTTGCGTGAGGGATTAAGACAGGTTGAAAAAAATTATGATGTCAAGAAGGGATACTTGGTTGTTATTGTGGCGCGCCCTGTGTGCGTTACCGCAAAGAGCGACAGTATTGCCCTTGATGTTGAGAAAGCATTTAAAGTGCTTAAGCTAATTGAATTATGAAAACAATACTTATGGTATTAATAAAGTTCTACCGTAAGGCAATATCGCCGTTTTTGCCAAGCTCATGCAGGTTTACACCCTCTTGCTCGGCATACGCCTTAGAGGCTATTGAAAAATTCGGCGCTATTAAGGGGTCCCTTTTGGCAACCTACAGAATTTTGCGCTGTAATCCCTTTTGCCGCGGTGGATATGACCCTGTCCCCGAGAGGTTTACCTTCAAGAGACAGAGTTATGATGAAACAAAGGAGAATTAAATGTTTGATTGGTTAGCAGTACCACTGGGTTATGTAATGCGTTTTTGCTCCTGGCTTGTAGGAGGCAACTATGTTATAGCCCTGTTGCTTTTTGCCTTGATAATGCAGATTGTGCTTTGTCCCTTTGGTATCAAGCAACAAAAAAATATGGTTAAGCAGGCATACCTCCGTCCAAAGGAAATGGCGATTAGAAAAAAGTATGCCGGAAGAAATGACAGAGCTACTATGCAGAAAATGCAGAATGAGATTTTACAGCTCCAGCAGGATGCGGGCTACAGCCCACTTGCAGGCTGCTTGCCTATGCTGTTCCAGCTTATCCTCATTTTCCCGATTTACCAGGTAGCGATAAGACCCCTTGAGTTTATTACGGGCTTGAGTGAGAAGGCTTGTATTGCTCTTGCAGACATTGCAGGAATTGCGACAAACTCGTCCTCGTACCAGATTAAATTGGCCGGTTGGCTTAATGTACCGGGCAATTTGCAGAAGGTGCCAAGCACTCATAGCATAACAGTTGATGAGGTGGTTGAAACCGTTAAGGTTGGCGAGGAGCTGGCAGGACACACATCCTTCCCTAATGTTACCCTTTTCGGTCAGGACCTGGGTGTTGACCCTTGGGACGCATTTGGCGAGAGCTTCTGGTGGCTTATATTCATTCCAATTATAAACCTTGCTCTTATGTATGTATCTCAGTATCTTACTAAGAAGCTTCAGTACCAAAGCACATTGCAGGAGCAGGCAAACGGTCAGATGAGCTCTATGAAGATTATGATGCTCGTTATGCCTCTTATGACAATGTTTATCACCTTCAGCTTTGCTGCGGCTATCGGTATTTACTGGATATTCAGAACTATTCTTTCAATGATTCAGCAGTTTATTTTGTATAAGGCTATGCCGTACCCCAAGTTTACGGAGGAGGACTACAAAAACGCTGAAAAGGAAATGAAGGGCAAAAGGGTGTCTAAGGCACCTGCAAACTATGTGGCAGGGGGTAGGGAAATCCGTTCACTTCACCACATTGATGACGACGAATAACAGAAACAAAAGGAATTTTAAACATAATGAAAACAGAATTCAGAGTTACCGCTAAGACAGTTAGCGAGGCGTATACAAAGGCTATTGAGCTTTACTCCTCTCTTGGCGAGATTTCCTATGAAATCGTAAACGAGGGTAAAAAGGGATTTTTGGGAATTTTCGGCAGAGTTGATGCAGTTATTAAGGTAACTGTTGATGACGGCAGAGAAGAGAAAAAGGTTAAAAATCAGACACAGGGTGCCACAAAACCTGCAGAAAAGCAGAAAAACCCACAGAATAGCAATCAAAGCAAGGCAAGCCAGCCAAAGAGCGAAAAGCCAAAGGCTGAAAACAAGGCTCCGCAGGCAAAGAACAACGAAAAGCCAAAGGCGGAGAGCAAGCCTGCCGAAAAGAAGGAGGATGCTGTTGCTCTTAAGGAGGAAAGCATCAATGTAACCGTTGAGGAAAAGACAAATGCAATGAATTTTTTGAAGGCATTTGTTAAGGATATCGGTTTTAACTGTGAGGTTAAGGGCGATATGACCGTTAACGAAAACGGCTTTGTGTCCAGAATTATTACAATTGAGGGCGAGGATGCCCACACACTCATCGGTCACAGAGGCGACATGCTTGACGCGCTTCAGTACCTTGCAAATCTTTGCTTGGCAAGAAAGAGCGAGGGTGAGCATAAGGAGTATGTTAAGGTTGTTCTCGATATTGAAAATTACAGAGAAAAGAGAGAGCAGTCCTTAAGAGCCTTGGCAAGAAGAATGGCTGAAAAGGCGCTTAAGTATCAAAGGAATGTTCTTCTTGAGCCTATGAATCCGTACGAGAGAATGATTATTCACTCCGAAATTCAGAGCATTGAGGGCGTTTCCACCCACTCTGTCGGCTACGACGATAACAGAAAAATCGTTATTACCTGCGAAAACAAAAGAAAAAAGCAGAACAGTAAATAAGGCTGAGGGCTATCGCGTTTGCGATAGCCCTTTTGGAATTTGAAGGAGAAATTTTCAGCTTTTGTATTGAAAAATCGGTTTGTTAGTGGTAAAATCAAATTACAACGAAGGTTGCAAATTTATTTTTTAAGGAGAAAATCACAATGAAGAAATTTTTATCACTTATCTTGTGCTTGGTTATGGCATTTAGCTTAGTGGCGCTTGCTTCCTGCGGCGACGATGAGACACCGCCTGCGGCAAGCTCAACCCCCGGCTCAACACCAAGCTCAACCCCCGGCTCTGTTGACAACAGACCTACAGTTGACAACTTGGGCGGAATGAACGCAGAGCAGCTTTACCAGGCGGCATTAAACAAGGTTGCAGAGCTTACAAACTACCGTATGGATACAGTGCAGACCATTACAATGAGCGCACAGGGTCAGACCATAAGCTTTGACCAGACTGTTATTGCTATTAAGGACGGCATTAACGAGTATGTAAAGACAGAGAACGAAATGGAATCCTCTGCTAACATGGAGGCTTGGTACATTGATGAAATGTTCTATGCAATCATGGGCGGAACAAAGGCAAAGGCTGCTATTTCCTACGATACATATGTTGAAAAGTATATGCCCGAGGGCGCAACAAGCGAGGGCGCGCTTATGAACATCCCTGCAGACTGGTTTGTTGATGTTAAGATTTACAATGTTGACGGCGAGTACTACCTTGAGTTCGTTGTAAGCGGCGAGGAGTACCTTGAGTATATGAGCAGCACATCCTTGGCGGGCATGATTGAAAGCGTTGATGACCTTGAAAACATCGTTTACAGAGTGTTCTTCACAGAGGATGGCGAGCTTGACAACATTGTTACAGAGTTTGCAATGACAATTCAGGGCATCCCTGCCGACATCGTTTCCGTAACTGAGATAAGCAACATTGGCACAGCGGAGATTACTCCTCCTGCTAACCCCGACAGCTTCATTGATGTTACTGACAATCTTCAGTAATAATTGAACAAAAACGCGTGATGGCGAAACCGCCATCACGCATTTTTTTTGTTTTGCAGGGGGGTAAAATGCAGAATGGCGGGAGAGCGAAGCCGTAAGGCTACGGAATGTGTGGGGCGTAAATGCAGAATTATAATCAACATGGTGTGGTGTATGGAACCGCGTCAAAGGGTAAACGGTTTCGGATTTGGGTGTTTAAGGGCGTTAAGTTATGATTAAATTGCGGAAATTTTGTTTAGCTTTGCAACAAAAATGAGTTTGTGAAGGTTGCATAAAACAGAGTAATTATATAAAACGGTTTGAGGAGTGGGTTTTTTGAGAGAGAAAAGCTATTGTGGGGAGAAAAACGGACACGCAAGGGGGTTTTTTACTATAAGAAAAAGGAGACGGGCACTTTTAAACTATGGGATTAGGAATAGTTAATAATTGCAAAAAGTTGTGCAATGTGACAAAATTTTCCCCTTTAGTGCGGTGAAATGTGAATTTATATTGAATTTTTTTACTTTATGCGTTATAATATAAAAGTAATGTTATTCTATTTTATTTATACAGAGGAGAAGAACATATGGTAATCGGTCTTATTATTTTGGCGGTGAGTGTTATTTTGTTTGTAATGCTAATGACCTTAGTGCTACCTAAGAAAATTTTGAAAATCGTTTATAAGGTGGATAAGCCAAACGACAGGGGAATAAAAAAATGCCTGTTTGAGGGGAAGAATTGCATAGTTTACGAGTCCTCAAGAGAAAACAAGAGCTTTATTAAGCAGTATGTGCTATTGCAGGAGGAGGGCTATAAAGCATTAAAGTGCAAGCTCACCCCCAATGTTGAATATTTGGATTACGATGTGGTTTTGTTCAACAGATACAACAAGGTTTTCAAGGTTATTAACGTTAAAGAGGACATTGTTGGTATGAATATGACACGAAGCACAAGGCTACCCGATGAGACCGCATATGTAAGGATTGTGGTAAGGCGAGTTAACCGCACCAACCTTAAAAGGTCACCTATTGTTAAGGTTAAGGGAAGCAGCGTTTTCGCTTTCTCGCTTCTTGCGGTGCTGTTTACAGCCGTTGAGGCATTTGTTATAAGGGCTTGCTGCTCCTACTGCTTTGGCGATGTTTTCCGTGAGAGCTTTATTTCCTCGGGAGAGGGACTTTTGTCCATTGCCGCCCTCGCTCTTGCTATGGGAATATTCGGCGCTATGTCTGTGGTTATAAGCGCAGGCAAGAGGGCAAGACGGTAGGACAGGGGCTTCGCCTTGAAGGCTCAAGGCGAATTTTAGACTGAATATAAGACAAAATTTTGATAAAGGGACTAAGAGATGCGTAAGGAACAAGTAATTTCAAAGGGTAAGTATACACACCAGCAGCCAAACGGCACGATTGGTGTGAAGCAATATCTTTTTATAAGAGATACGGACGGTAAGAAGCGTCTTTTGCTCAGATTTGCCAACGGCAGAGCAGAGGAGTGCAGCAAGTTTATCTTTATTCTCACCCGTCTTGACGCGAAGGGTAATGTCCTTGGCGAGGAGAAGCTGGAGAGCGCAGACAGAAGGTATGCGGGACGAGAGGTTTTCAGCTTTGACAGGAAGATTGATGTGGAGGAAAGATGCACCGACTTTAAGGTTAGGGTTGCATATGCCCGATACGGAAGCTACATATATCAGGTTGAGAACAATGAGCTTCACGTTGACTACACCGAAAGGAAGGAAAATGGTGGGGCGCAGACTATCGCTGCAAAGATAAAGCCAAGAAAGATTAGCACAAGGGCATTTGATATGCCTTGGATTTTTGCGTTCCTTTCCTTGCTTGTTTTAGCCCTTGCCTTTGCGGTGACAGGCTTTTTGCTCAGTGACTATACAAAGACGGAAAAGGACTTCTCCCTCTCCGGTGTACACTATAAATTTGTGGACAGAAGCCGAGAGGATGTTGTTATTACGGGCTGCTCGGACAGCTACCGTGAGATTACCCTTGCAAACAATGTTGAGGGACATAAGGTTACCGGTATTAAAAACGGTGCCTTTGAGGGAAACAAAAACTTAGTTGCGGTTACAATTGACGGCGTTAATGTTGATAAGGGCGCGTTTGAGGGCTGCAAAAAGCTTGAGGAGCTGACAATTAAAAATATAACAAGCATTGGTGAAAAGGCATTTTACGACTGTGACAGTCTGGAAAGCGTTACTGTTGAGGGAAATAAAAGCCTTGTAATGGGCTCCCGTGTATTTGGAGATTGCGAGGAGCTGTTAAGCGTTAATATTAACCAAACGCTTATTTACGGCGAGAAGGTTGACTACTTTAAGGGCTCAGAGCAAATTGAAAGCTTGAAGCTGAAGAACTTTGCCTATACGATGAAGGGTGTTGAGTCTGCTTACTATACAAGCCTTAATGTGCTTTTCGGTGAGGATGATACATTAAAGAGCGCTTCTGAGCTAAAGAGCTTGACTGTTGTTAATATGGATGCTATCCCTAACAGCTTTGTGCGTGGCTTTAAGTACCTTGAAAGCGTGGCGATTACGGGCAAGGAAATAAAGGCTGTGGGCAACAATGCATTTAGAGATTGCAAGCGCCTTAACACCTTTACGATTAAGGGCAGGCTTGAGAGCGTTGGAGCGTATGCCTTTGCGGAAACCGCTATTACGGGAATAGATGTTAGCCGTGTGTCCGTAATGGGTAACTACGCATTCTATAATGCAAGCAAGCTTTCCTCTGTGGTGGGCTTTGGCAATGGCGGCATTGAGAGTGTGCCGAAGAGCGCATTTGAGGGCTGCTCATCCTTATCCGCCATCACAATGAGCGATAAGATTAAATTTATATATCAGCACGCATTTAAAAATTCCGGATTTAAGAAGCTTTCTATTCCGCAGGGTGTTGAATACGAAAGCGGAATTATTGCAGGCTGTGAAAAATTAGAGGAGCTTAGCATTTACGAGCTTCCCTCCGGGGGATATGTGGCGTACCTTTTCGGCGTTACCAACAAAAACGCAGAGCCGTCCGAAATGGCAAGCTATATCCCAACAAGCCTAAAGACAGTTTCCTTAGGCTCAGGCACGGAGATAAACGCCCATGCCTTTAAGGGCTGCCGCGGCGTTACAAGAATTAATTTGCCCGAGGGTGTTGTTTCCTTCGGTAACTATGCCTTTGCAGGATGTGAAAGCCTGGAGCTTATTGACATTCCAAGCACAACGCTGAAGTACATAGGCGCGGGCGCATTTGAAGGAACTGCCATTAAGAGCATTATTTTGCCGACCACCCTGGAGTTCGTTGGCGAGGGCGTGCTTAAAAGCTGTAATAAGCTTTCCTCGGTTACCCTGCCATTCTTAGGTCAGGCGCCGAACCAGCCAAACGGAACGGTTGCGTATCTCTTTGGCGGTGCAGAGTATATTCCACAGTCACTTTCTTACATTGATTTAGTACCTAACACAACTATGGTATCGCTACCAAGCGGCGCATTTGAGGGCTGTGTTGGCGCTTCAACAATTAAATTCCCCAGCACTGTTACCGTTATTGGCGAAAATGCATTTAAGGACTGCCAAGCTCTTGCGTTTGTTGACCTTTCCAAGGTTATGACCGTGGGAGTTAGCGCATTTTCCGGTTGTAATGCGCTTACATACGCTGATTTAAGCTCTGTAATCAGCATTGGTAACGAAGCCTTCCGCGGATGCTCCGCCCTTTCCTCTGTTGTTCTCGGAGCCTCCCTTACAAATATAGGCGAAAGAGCATTTAAGAGCTCCGGCCTTATTTCCCTTGAAATTCCCGACGGGGTAAAGACAATTGGCTTGGGAATCATTGAGAGCTGTGGCAAGCTTGTGTCACTAAAGACACCTTACCTTGGCTCTTCGCTAAGCTCTGTGTCAAATGCTAACATTGCATATATGTACGGAGAAGCAAGCGGACTTTCCGACAGCATACCTAAGGCGCTTACATCTGTTGAAATAACGAAGGACCTTGTGAGCAACCGTGTGCCCGACTTTGCCTTCTATGGCTGCCAGGGGCTTACAAGCGTTACACTTCCTTACGGTGTTACCGAGGTTGGCGTTGCCTCCTTCTACGGCTGTAAAGCACTTTCCGGCTTTGACTTTACGGGAATTCAGTACATTCGCGACTCCGCCTTCTACAACTGCGAGGCGCTTACAAGCTGCAACTTGGCGGATGCCTTGATAATCGAAGGCTACGCATTTTATAACACCGGCTTAACCGCTGTTGAAATTCCATACGGTATAGATAGGATAGAGGATGAAACCTTTAAGAACTGTACAAAGCTACAGACGGTTTTGCTCCCCTCCACCTTGTACCGCATTGGAAACAGGGCGTTTGAAAATACGGCTATTAGGGATATTACACTTCCAAGCAGCATTACTTATATCGGTAACGAGGCGTTTAAGCAAACTCCCCTTGTGAGCCTGGAGCTGCCGAGGGAGGCATACCTTGGCGAGCATATACTTGAGGACTGTAATAGCATTGAGTCCTTAAGCTTCCCATATACCGATGAATTTGGATATTATGGCTCTGTTAGCGATTATTTGTTCTGTGAAAGTGATTTTCCAAGCACATTAAAGAGCATTACGGTAAATTACTGTACAACAGGCGCCATTTACAACGATTCATTTAGCGGCGCGCAGAGCGTTGAGGAAATCATAATTCAGGGCGAGGTATACTCGATTGGAGATTATGCCTTCTATGATTGCCCTGAGCTGAGATATGTTTCATTGCCCGAGTCTGCGTACTATATAAGCAGTAACGCATTTGGCAACTGCCACCACCTATATGAGATTTCGTATGCGGGAGAGGGTAGCTTGGAAATACCTTATGTAATTGCAATTACCTCCCCGAGCAGCAGAGCAGAGAGGGTTGAAATTGACGGCTATACCTTTGCTCTATATAACAGCGAGTGGTATTTGATTAATTATCCAAGCAGTGAGAGCCTAACAATTACCTCTGTCTTATCGAGCCTTGGCAGAGGCGGCGCGTTTAATATTCCCGCACACCTGTTTTACGGTGACGGCGCGATAAAAAGCGTGACACTGCCTGAGGACGTAAAAAGTGTGGGCGTGCGCGCATTTGCCGACTGTGACAGCTTGACCGAGGTAAGCTTTAACAAGGACTCTTCTGTAACAAGCATTGGCAAGGAAACCTTTACAGGCTGTGACTCCTTAAAGAATGTTGTGCTTCCAAACAGTGTTGATGCTATTGGTGAAAACGCATTTTATGAGTGCGGAGAGCTGGAAAGCGTTGATATGCCAACATCCTTGCGCACCATTGGTGACTACGCATTCTACGGATGCGCAAACCTTAATAACATTAAGCTATACGGCAGTGTTTCCTCCATTGGAAAGGAGGCGTTCTTCAACTGCTTAAGCCTTTACGATGTATATAGCTCAGGCAGCCTCTCCTTGATTGAGGGCAGCTTTGATTACGGCTATGTGGCGAGATATGCGGTTAAGGTACATACAAATATGAACGAGGCTTCCTCTGTTTCGGTTATCATCGACGGAATCGGTACATTTAGGCGCAGCGGCGGAGCTTGGCTCTTGGTAAACGGCTCCAATGTGGAAAAGCTGAGCCTTACAGAGTTTAAGTATCAGGATGTTAAGGTTACATCTTACAGAATTGCGTACCGCGCCTTTGAGGATTGCTATAACATTAAGGAAATTACAATAGGAAACGCAGTTAAGCAAATTCAAAACAATGCATTTGACGGCTGTACCAACCTTGTTAAGCTCGATATGAGTGGAAACAGCTCGCTGAAGGAAATTGAAAGATACGCCTTTGCAAGATGCTCATCTCTAAGATATGCACATCTGCCTTCAAGCGTAACAACCCTTGGCAGAAGCGTATTTATGTATGACTCAATGCTTGAGGAGGTTACAATGCCAACCGCACTTGTAACCATTGAAAACTCTGCCTTTGAGGGCTGCAGACGACTTGTTTCCGTTACATTTAACTCTAAGGTAGAGCAAATTGGCACTAATGCCTTCTACGATTGCGAGCATTTATTTGAGGTTTATGACCTTTCTCCTTACATTAATGTATACAGGTCAAGTGATGAGCTTGGTTATGCGGGCTACTATGCCGCCGCAGTTTACACAAGCCAAACACAGGGTCTTGACAGGCACGAGGAAAACGGCTTTAAGTTTATTTACGCATTTAACAAGTGGAACCTTTACTCCTATGTTGATAACGGCGAAAGGATTGCAACTGTTCCCGACATTGGACAAAGCCTTGTTATTTTGCCCTACTCTATAATTAACGGTAGCTTTGACGGCTTGGTATTACCAAAGAATTTGAACACCATAAGATCAAATGCGATTTACAATTGCCACGCCCTGTCCTCTATTTATTACAGCGGTAATCAGACTGAATGGTATTCTGTTTCCGACCAGGGCAACTACTATTATTACTACAATGTGTACTACTATGACACCTGCGTTCACTACGACACAAGCTACGGCTGGACCTACGATGCAAACGGACAGGTAACAACCGAAAATTGCAAGGAGACAAGCAGTATAACCGTATCTCCTAACTGCTACGAAACAGGAACGAGAACACATAAGTGCGCTTGCGCGGGCTGTTCATATTCAAGAACCACAACCGAGGACATGTTAGACCACGAGTTCGTGGAGGGCACCTGCAAAAATTGCGGACAGACTGTGGCAACCGTTACACAGGAAAACCTGCAGACATACATTGATGCGGGAAGAATAACGGTTGACGGATTTGTTTACAACACCGAAACCAACCGCTTTGCTTCAACGAACAAGGAGGACTATTCTGTATCCGAGCTTGAGATTGTGGCAGACGAAAGGATAACCGTTAGCTTTAACGTTAAGGCATCCAGCGAAACAGGCGCTGACTATGTTGTGATTTACATAAATGGCGTAAGCTACAAGAAGCTTTCGGGTAATTCAAGCTTTTTCTTCTACGAAAGGCTTGAGGCGGGTGATGTTATCACCATTGCCTACGAAAAGGACGGTAGTGTGGGCAGAAACGATGACTGCGGATATGTATTTGACTTGCAGATTGTCGGATAACTTACGGAAACCAAAGGGGTTTGATTTCTGTAAGGCGTGTTCGAATGGGTATTTGGCTAACTAACAATGTACATAATGGAGCGTAAAAATGCTAAGACACAATGATATAATTGATAAATTGACGGATGAGCAAAAGATATCCCTGCTTACCGACACAAGGGAGGGCTTCGGAGAGTCTGTTGATGCTTCGGCTATCCCCACAATCGCTCTTAATGAGCTGTGGGAGGAAAACCTAAGCCTTGATGGGGAGAGGATTTTCCCGTCCCCTTGCTCCCTTGCCAACTCCTGGGATGAAAAGCTTTTTGGCAATGTGGCAAAAAGCTTGGCATCTGTGGGCGCGGGCTACGGAGATAACCTGTTCATACTCCCAAGCGCCAGCGCGCCCAGCAGCGTTTACGGCTGTGAGCTGGCTGAGGAGCCATATCTTACCGCCCATCTTGTTTCCGGCATGGCAAGGAAAATGAACGAGGTTAAAATTCCTTATTGCTTAAGGGTGCCGCAGGTACGCAAAAGCGATGTTAGGTTTTTGGATGCCATAGCCGATGAAAGCGTTGTTTATGATAGAATTGCACGACCCTTTAAGGTGGTGCAGGGTGTGGGCGCAGCAAGCGCCATACTGCTTGAAAGCTGCAGGCTTGATGGGGGCTACGGTGAGCTAAACAGGGAAATCCTTGCCGACTTTGTGCCAAGAAATGCCGAAAAGCTTATAAAAATTGAGGATGGGGATACAACTGCACAGGAATTAACAATGGGCAACCAAATCCTTGGCGGCTCTTCATTAGTTGTTTCCACTGCCCTTGAAAACTATAGACGCATATACAGGTCTATGGAGGAGGGCGGAGCCACCGCGCAGGAGCTGCAAATGACCTTGGCGGACGGCGCGGCGATAAGCGATGATATAATTAATGAAGCTCTTGACAGAAAATTAGAGCTTGCCCAAAGGTGCAGCCACGGCTTTGCCGTAACGAGCCAAAAGGATATTGATGACTGCGCCCTTGATGCTGCCAGAAAATCAATCGTTCTTGTTAAGAATGAAAACAAGGTGTTGCCCCTAAGAAGCGGAGATAGCCTTGCCCTTGTGGGAGATATAATAAATGACTCGGAGCATAACGGCTTTATTGACTTTGCGGGCAAGCTGAAAACGGCTATTAGCTCGGGCGGAAACAGTGTAAAATCCTTTGAAAGAGGATATAGGATTGATGAAAATGTAAGCACGGAGCTTATTGAGCCTGCGGCTAAATCGGCAAGCGGCAGCACGGCGATTGCCTTTGTGGGCTTAGGTACTGTAAGAGAGGGCAGGCTTGACGAAACCGCCCGCTTGGCATTACCCGGCAACCAAATTGCCATGCTGACAAGGCTACGCAAGAGCGCAAAAAGGCTTATTGTGGTTGTAATCGGCGAAAGACTGCCCGAGATGAGCTTTGATTCCTTGGCTGATGCGATTTTGCTTGTGCCATCAACGGGTGCGTTTGTTGCTAAAGCACTGTGGGAGGTGCTAAGCGGTAGCTTTAACCCCTGCGGCAAGCTGGCATATGCAGGCTATCCTAATGTGGACACCTATGTAAGAGAGGTGCAGAGGCGCAAAAGACAGGGCAAGCAGCAGATTGGTCCGTTTATTGGATACAGATATGCAGACAGTAACGGCGAAAGAACAAAATATCCTGTTGGATTTGGACTTTCCTACACGAGCTTTGAATATTCTAAGCTACATATTGACGCAAACGGCATTGCCTCCTTCTCTGTAAAGAATACGGGAAGGCATAACGGATGTGAGGTTGCGCAGCTTTATGTAAGCGCCATCGGCTCAGGCAAGACAAGACCCCGCAAGGAGCTAAAGGGCGCGGTGCGCATTGAGCTTAAGGCGGGAGAGAAAAAGAGCGTTACTGTTCCTCTCCGTGACCTGGAAATATACGACAGCGAAAGCAAGAGCTTTGTAACAGAGGCGGTGGGCTATGAGGTTATGCTTTGCTCCTCTGCCAACGAAATTCGTTCCACAAGGAAGATTAACCTGACAGGAAAGACTCTGAAAAAGGGTAATAAACGGCTTTCTGACTACCTACAAAATGTTTCTAACATTGTTTCAGAGGGCTATACTATGGAGGCGTATTGTAAACCTATGAATACAAAATCTAAACTTAAGAGCTTCGGTGCTATACTTCTGTTGACAACCTTGTTTGCAGATGTGATTTACCTAATTACCTGCTTTATGAAGGATATTCCGTTCACCGACAAGCTGTTTTTAAGCATATTCTTGATTGTTAACGGTGTGCTTTTGCTAATTAGCTTTATTTGTATGCTTGCAGGCGGAGCTAAGGTAAAAAAGGCGAAGCGCGCCCTTGAAAAACAGGAGATTGAGGCGACTAAGGAGCTGTTTAAGCCCGTTAAGAGCGCTAATGTTAAGGCGATAGACGAGCTTTTTGAGGATGAGTTCGATATGTCCTTGGAGGCTGTTGAAAAGGAGGAGGTTGTCCTTGACGAAAAGGATGCTTCCACCTACACATACATGGCGGTTGACACGGATATACCAACCCTTTGCAAGGAGCTGGAGAGCCACTTTGCAGAGAGTGGACTTGTTATTGCACCTAAGATGGCAAGGCGTATTTTAAGCGCGGTTATGACATCAAGGCTACTTGTTGTTCGTAATGCAATTGGCGTTTCCTGCGACAGGATTGTTGATGCTTTGGCGCGCTTCTTCGGCACTGCCCCCCACGATGAGGATTTGGCAGGCAAAAGGTGGGACAGAAAATCCTTGCTAAGATATGGCGGCACTGATATGGGCGGAGCATCCCGTCCGGCACCGCTTACGCAGGCGATTAACTCAGCCTTGAGTGATGGCGAAAAGGCTTGCTTCTACGGTGTTGGCGGTGTGCGCTTGGCTGACCTTGGGGATATGCTTATGCCATATGTACAGTACTTTGGAAACCCTGAGATTGAGCATCAAATAATGGATGAAAGCGGCAATATTACAATGCCGTCAAACCTTTGGTTTGTCGTATGTCCCGCTAAGGATGAGGCCTTGGACGATATGCCTGCATTTGTTTCCAACCTGGCAACGGTAATTGATTTGGAGGCTCAGACAGCACAGGCAAGCAAGACAAGGACAACACGCAAGAGTATTACCTGCCATCAGATGGATGCCCTTGTGTTCCGCGCAAAGAAGGCGGCTGACATTGATGAGGAAATTTGGAAGGGCGTTGACACCCTTGAGTCCTTTGTTTCCGAAAAGACACCTTACCACATTGGTAACAAGCTGTTTTTACAGATGGAAAAATATTTGGCTATTTACAATGCCTGCGAGGCTGATTTACACGAGGCTATGGACTGCGCGGTTGCAGGTAAGCTGCTCCCTGCCATTATGAACCTGCTTAAGGGCAATGAGGGTATGGCTGATGTGGATCTTGCGCAGATTGTTGAAAGCATCTTTGGCGAGGACTATGCAGCCTGCTGCCGTAATGTTATTAAGCGTAATGTAATTACAAGAGCCGTTAGCGAAGCAAAGACAGAGGCTAAGGCTGAGGTTAAGGTTGAGGAAAAGGCAGAGGAGCCTAAAGCCGAAGAAAAGGTTGAAGAGACTAAGACAGAGGCTGAAGCGACGGTTGAGGCTGAAGCACAGGCTGACAACGAAGATGCGCTCTTGGACGCAAGCCCAATGCCGTCTGATACCACGGAGGCAGACAACAAATGATGGAGCTTAATATGATGAACAGCTTTCTTGCAGGCGCTATGAGCAAGGTGTGGGAGTTTATGTCCTCAGGCATTGCCATTGCCATTTATGCAGGCGTGCTTGGATTTGTGTTGATTATGCTTATTATTGCCTTGATGGGCAGAGATAGCTCCAAGGCATCACAGGTGGTAATTAACAGCACCCAGGGTACGGTTTTGCAGGCGGGCGGACCTCTTGTTGCCACAGGCGGCGTAAAGGCGGCAGGAAAGACGGAAGCAAAAAAAGAGGGCGACGGCGAGGAAGAGGAAATACAAGAGGGCAAGGGCAGGTTTTGCAAGCTTTGCAATCTTGATGAAATGAGAGTTGCCCTGCAAAGAGCAAGCTATGATGAGCATATAACATTGAGGCAGTTCTGTGAGAACTTTAGGAACTATGCGGCATCAAGGCTAAAGCTATACTATGATATATCCGATATAAGGCGATTTATTGCGGGAATGGCGGTAAGTAAGATACTTATTTTGCAGGGTATGTCAGGTACGGGTAAAACATCACTTGCCCATGCATTCGGAGATTTTATTGATAACACCTCA
>JAFTMJ010000094.1 GCA_017452475.1 Clostridia bacterium
AGTGGAAATAACCACACGTCCCCCCGCGTTTTCAATAAAAACACGGTATTCCGTAAAGAAGGGGGCAAAAACAATGCACTCCTCCCCCGCATTTAAAAGGGCGCGCAAGGAAATGGTTAAGGATGCCGCCGCGCCGCAGGTCATATAG
Organism: Clostridia bacterium; assembly: GCA_017452475.1. Taxonomy (GTDB): domain Bacteria; phylum Bacillota; class Clostridia; order Oscillospirales; family CAG-272; genus RGIG2000. Next base: position 149 of record JAFTMJ010000094.1, read on the forward strand.
ATGCTGTTTGCATCAACTCCTGCGCCGAATTTTGCGTTAATATCGTCAGCAATTGCCCTTCTAACACCTGCATCCCCTTGGGCTGAGGTGTAGCCGTGCAAAAGCACAGGGCTTTCGTTTTTTATAAGCTCGTTAATTGCCTCAGCAATTTCCTTTGGCGGCTCAACGCTTGGGTTGCCGATGCTGAAGTCAAAAACCTTGTCAGCGCCTATTTCAGCCGCCCTTGCCTTGCAATATTCAAAAATTTCTCTAATAATTGAACGCTTGCTGCCTAATGCAAGCATTTTTTCGTTTATCATAATTTTTCCTCTAAGCTACTTAAATTTTCAAAAGCTTTTTTGCGTTTTGATAAAGGATTTTGTCCTCTGCCTCCCTGCCTAAGTTGTAGGACTTAAGGATTTTTACCATTTCTCCCTGGTCCTGCCACGGGCTGTCGGTGGCGAACAGAATTTTATCTACCCCGTGCCTTTGCACCATTTTTTCAAACTGCGCCTGTGTCAAAAAGGGTAGCACATAGGAGGTGTCAAAATAAACACTCTCCCCTGCCAAAAGGTCATAAGCCTCTTGGTAAAGCTCATTTCCGCCCAAGTGGGCAAGGACAAGCTTGTCATATCCTCCAAGCTTATCAAGCAGGCATAAAACCCTTTTCGGTGTGCATTTTATCTCTTGACCGATAAACGCCCCGTCAAGCCCTGCGTGGGTAACGGTAATTAGGTCAAGCTCCTTTGCAATCCTTAAGATATTTATATACCTTTGGTCGTCAAAGAATGTGCCTTGATAATCGGGGTGGATTTTAATTCCCAAAAAGCCCGCAGCCTTAATTTCGTTTAGGCTTTTTTTGTAATCCTCTATGTCAGGGTGCATACCGCAAAAGCAAATTAGCCTACCCTGTGTCTTATTTTCCTCATTTATCCCCTTGCCAAACCTAAAAATGCTATCAAACTGGGTCGCCTTGGTAAGCACGGGTAAATTGACGGAAATATCTATTCCGTTTTTCTCCATGCTTTCCAAAAGTCCGCTTTTCATTCCGTTTGAATGGGGCGGAATATTGGCGCTTTTTGAAAGGGCGGAAATCGTTGCCCCTGCAATTTTGTCGGGAAAAATGTGGGTATGAAAGTCGATAACCATTTTAAAGAGCCTCTATCTCCTTAGAGCTCATTGTGTTAACGTGAATGTTGTTAAGGACTGCCTCCGCCTCGGAAAGCTCGTTTGTTTTCATAACGATTGAAGCGTCATTGCTCTCAACGCTTAAGCCGTACATATATTCAATGCTCACATTTGCCTTTGCAATCTCCGCTAAGATGTTCTGCAAAGCGCCTGCCACGTGGGGCACCTTAATGATAAGCACCTCTGTAAGCATACTTGAGAAGCCTGCCTTAAGCAAAACCTCCTTTGCGTGCTCAGGCTTATTAACGATAAGCCTTAAAAGACCGTACTCGGTTGTATCAGCCAAGGAAATGGACAAAATGTTCACATCGTTGTCCTTCAAAACCTGCAAAACCTCGCCGAGCCTGCCCTGCCTGTTTTCTATAAAAACGGATACCTGATTAACTGTCATTTTCGTTTCCTCCTTAATATAGCTTTCTGTTATCGATTACGTGGACTGCCTTGCCCTCGCTGCGCTTCAGCGAGTTCGGACCCATAAGCTTAATCTTGGCGGAAATGCCAAGGGCGCTTTGGATAACCCCTGCAATCTTCTTTGTAAGCTTTTCTATGCCGCGGATTTCATCCGTGTAATACTTAACGTCAACCTCAACCTGAATTTCAAGGGTGTCAAGGTTGCCCACGCGGTCAACAATCATCATATAGTGAGGTGTTACCTCCTCAACATTAACAAGTGCTGCCTCAACCTGGGACGGGAACACGTTTACGCCGCGGATAATAAGCATATCGTCGCTTCTGCCCTTAAAGCGGGTAATTCTTACGCTTGTTCTTCCGCAAGCGCACTTTTCCCTTATAATGCTTGTTAAATCCTTGGTTCTGTAACGGATAAGAGGAATACCCTCCTTGGTAAGGGTTGTGAACACAAGCTCGCCAAGCTCACCGTCTGCCACAGGGGTCAAGGTCTTTGCATCAATAATTTCGGGGTAGAAATAGTCGTCGCAAATATGTAAGCCCGCATGCTCACGGCAGTCACAGGCAACGCCCGGACCCATAATTTCGGAAAGGCCGTAAATATCGTGGGCGGTAATGTTCAAGCGGGACTCGATTTCGTTCCTCATCTTCTCTGTCCAAGGCTCCGCGCCGCAGATTGCCGCCTTCAATTTAATCTTGTCAAGCAAGCCCTCATCACGAAGCACCTCTGACAAATGGAGCAAATATGACGGTGTGCAGGCAATGGCGGTGGCACCGAAGTCAACCATCATTGTGGTTAGCTTCTTTGAGTTGCCCGTGCTCATCGGAACAACCATAGCGCCAAGCTTTTCAGCACCGTAATGCGCGCCCAAGCCGCCTGTGAACAAGCCGTAGCCGTAGGCAACCTGAATAATGTCATCCTTTGTTACATCCGCCATTGACATACAGCGGGCAACACATTCACTCCACATATCAATATCGTTTCGTGTGTAGCCAACAACAGTTGCCTTGCCTGTTGTGCCTGAGGATGCGTGTATTCTTACAATATCGGAATGAGGTGCGGCAAAAAGGCCAAAGGGATATGTGTCGCGCAGGTCATCCTTTGTGGTGTACGGCAGCTTTGTAATATCCTCAATGCCGTGGATATCCTCGGGCTTAACACCGCATTTGTCCATCTTGTTCCTGTAAAACTCTACATTATCGTAAACATATTTAACAAGCTTAACAAGTCTTTCGCTTTGGAGGGCTGCCTTTTCGTCATTCGACATACACTCCATTTTTTCATTCCAAATCATTCCCTTTTACCTTCTTTACTATAAATTATAGCCCTCTTCAAAGGCTTTTGTATTTATCTCAACTGTCTTTTGAGGAACGGTGGATTGCAAAACCCTAATCCACTCCTCCTTTTCAAAGCCGATATGCTTTGCCGCAAGACCCAAAACAACGGTGTTCAAAACCTTGGAGTTGCCAAGCGCCTTTGCCACCTCGCCGCCGTTAATTGTATATAGCTTGTGGCTCTTTTCAAGCCCCTGCAAAATATTTTCGGGGTACTGCGCCGCGCCTATAACAACGGTCATTGGGTCAATCCTTGTATCGTTTACAATCATTACGCCATCCTTTTTTAAGAAGTGGGCATATCTTAATGCCTCAAGCCTTTCAAAGGCGATAAGCACATCAACCGTGCCCTCCTCGCAAACAGGCTCAAAAACCTTGTCCCCAAAGCGTACGAAGGTAACAACGCTGCCGCCGCGCTGTGCCATACCGTGCACCTCGGAAAGCTTAATGTCATATCCCCCTGCCAAAGCGGTTTTTCCTATAATTCTGCTGGTAAGAAGGGTACCCTGTCCACCAACGCCAACTACCATTATGTTCATTTATATACCCTCCTTATCTCTCAATTTTCTCAATTGCGCCGAACTTGCAGTAATTCTTGCAAAGTCCGCAGCCGTTACACATTGTTTCATCAATCTTAACTGTGCCGTCAGCATTTTTTGTCATTGCGGGACAGCCGATTTTCATACACATTCCGCACTTTTTGCACTTTTCGCTATCTACCCTGCACTTATTGGGGAATTTCATACCCTTAAGCAGTGCGCAGGGAGCCTTTGCAATAATAACGGTCAGCTCATCGCTGTTAACGCTTTCCTTAACTACCCTCTCCATCTCCTTTACATCAAAGGCATCGACGGTAATTACATTAGGCACGCCAATTGACCTGCAAAGCTCTGTTAAGTCAATTGCGTATGTGTCCTCGCCCTTTAAGGTCTTTCCTGTTGCGGCATGCTCCTGGTGTCCTGTCATACCTGTGGTACGGTTGTCAAGAATCATAACGGTTGCGCTTGACTTGTTGTACACCATATTGATAAGGGAGTTTACGCCTGTGTGTAGGAATGTGGAGTCACCGATTGTGGCAACCCAATTCTTTATGTATTCCTTGCCCTTTGCCTTTTCCATACCGTGAAGGAGGGAAATGGAGGAGCCCATACAAATCGTTGTATCAATTACATTAAGGGGTGCAACCGCGCCCAAGGTGTAGCAGCCAATGTCGCCTGCTGCGTGGATTTTCAGCTTATTAAGAACTGAAAATGTGCTTCTGTGTGGGCAGCCCGGGCACAAAATAGGAGGACGGGCAGGCACCTGCGCCTTTTCATATGTACAGTCAGTACAGCCAACAAGCACACGTCTCAGCATATTTGCGCTGTATTCGCCCTGCTTTGTAAAGCATTCCTTACCCTTAACATCAATTCCCCAAGCTCTTATCTGCTCCTCAATAACAGGCTCAAGCTCCTCAAACACATATACGGTTTCCACATTCTTGCAAAATTCCTCAATAAGGGCTTTTGGGAGTGGGTTAACAACACCAAGCTTCAATACGCTTGCATTTGGGCAAGCCTCACGCACGTACTGATAAGGGATACCCGATGTAATAAAGCCAAGCTTTTTATCCTTGTATTCTACCTTATTAACCGAGAAGCCCGATGCGTCAATTTCCATCTGCTTCTCTCTTTTTTCAACAACCACGTGCCTGCCAATGGCGGAGCCCGGCATCATAACATACTTTGGCACCTGTCTTTCGTACACCTTATCCTCGGGCACCTCCCTCTCTCCTAAATCAACTATGCTTTGGGAGTGGGAAAGCTTTGTGGTGGTTCTAAAGATAACAGGAGTATCGTATTTTTCGGAAAGCTCCATTGCGTACTTAAAGTATTCCTTTGCCTCCCCTGAGTCACTGGGCTCAACAACGGGAAGGTGCGCGCTCCTTGCAATCATACGGGTGTCCTGCTCATTTTGTGAGCTGGCAAGACCCGGGTCATCGGCAACGACCACAACAAGGCCTGCGTTAACGCCTGTGTATGCAAGGGTGTACAGTGGGTCGGAGGCAACATTTAAGCCAACGTGCTTCATACAAGCCATTGAGCGCACGCCTGCAATTGAAGCGCCTGCCGCCACCTCAAGGGCAACCTTTTCGTTTGGCGCCCACTCTGTATACACCTCATCGTATTTTGCTAAAAATTCACTTATTTCAGTGCTTGGTGTACCCGGATATGCGCTTGAAACCTTAACTCCCGCCTCATATGCGCCACGGGCAATCGCATCATTACCAAGCATAATTCTCTTTTCACTCATTATTTCTGTTCCTTTCTTAAATCACGAACTCTTTTTGCCTTTCCCTCAAAGCGCGCCAAGGTGTTTGGAGATTCCAAAATAACCTTAGCATCCAAGCCAAGCATAACCTTAAGCTTACTCTTAACGGTTTTCTCAATTGCCTCAAGCACCTTGAAGGAGTCGGTTGCGGTGGCAAGCTCCACACGCACGCTGAGCTTATCCGCATAGCCGTCACGCTCAACGATAATTTCATAGTGGGGGCCAAGACCCTCAACGCTAAGCACAACCTCCTCAATTTGAGATGGGAACACATTAACGCCGCGTATCTTAAGCATATCATCGCTTCTGCCCGAGAGGTTTTCCATCCTTACGGTTGTTCTGCCGCACTTGCAGGGCTCATAAATCAGCCTTGTTATATCCTTAGTTCTGTATCTTATAAGGGGAAGCGCTTCCTTTTTAATGCAGGTAATTACAAGCTCGCCCCACTCGCCCGCAGGCAATACCTCTCCTGTTTCGGGGTTTATAATTTCGGGGATGAAAAAGTCCTCGTTTATATGCATACCGCAAAGGTATTCGCACTCGCCTGAAACACCGGGACCCATTAGCTCACTCATACCGTAGTTGGAGGTAACAAGCATATTTTCGCCCCAGCATTTGTGCATTTCCTCACGCATTGCGTCAGTCAAAAGCTCACTGCCCACCAAGCCGATTTTAACATTCAAGTCGGTTTTGGGGTCAACGCCCATCTCCCTTGCCACCTCCGCCAAGCGAAGGGCGTAGGATGGGGTTGCAACAAGCAAGGATGTGCCAAAGTCCTTCATATACATAATTTGTTTTTCGGAATTTCCTGTGGATGAGGGAACAATTGTTGCGCCTATATTTTCAAGCCCGTAGTGCAAGCCAAGGGCGCCTGTGAACATACCGTAGCCAAAGCAAATCTGCGCCACATCCTTTGGTGTTGCGCCGCCTGCACAGGCAATACGGGAAACACACTCGGTCCAGGTGTCCATATCCCCCTTTGTGTAGCCAACAACCGTTGGCTTACCCGTTGTACCGCTGGAGGCGTGGATGCGGAGCAGCTCCTCCTTAGGCACTGCGAAAAGACCGAAGGGATAGTTGTCCCGCAGGTCCTGCTTTGTTACAAAGGGCAGCCTTTTTAAGTCCTCAAGGCTTTTTATGTCCTTTGGCTTTATGCCGCACGCATCCATCTTTGCGCGGTAGGCAGGCACCCTTTCATATACTCTGTTTACTGTTTCTTGAAGCCTTTCAAGCTGGAGCCTTTCCATCTCCTGCCTTGAAAGTGTTTCTTCCTTTGCCCAAATCATATGTCAATTAAACCTCGTTTTCTATTGGTTTATCAAATGCCTCGTAAAGTGCTTCCTTACTTGGCTTTTTGGTGAACAGGCTCACAAGCGCGGTTATAACCACGGAGAAAATCATACAGATTGA
>JAFTMJ010000013.1 GCA_017452475.1 Clostridia bacterium
AAAAACGCTTATTTTAAGATGATTTTGGCTGAGGCTTGACACAGCCATACTAAGTATTGCAAGGAGAGACTCGGTCAAAAGCGCTGAAAATAAACGCTTTTGGCGGGGTTCAACTGGGTCTTTCCTCTGCTAACAAGTGGAGGCTACGGGGGAAAATGCGAAATTTTAATCAACACGGAGTGTTGTATGGAATCACGCCGAAGGTGTGTATGGAATTCTGCGCAGCGGGAATGGAATCAACACACGGTGTTGTATTTTTGGGGTTCTCGTGGGAACTCTCCCCTACGAGGGTGCGCAGAGCGCAAATGCAAAATGCAGAATGGATAACCCTTCCGTCTTGCTTCGCAAGCCACCTCCCCTGAACAAGTGGAGGCTACGGGGAGAAATGCAAAATTAGGACGCTCCCTCCGTCACCCTATGGGTGCCACCTCCCCCCACCGGTGGAGGCATAGGTGGAAGCAAGACCCTTAACTACGAGGGGAATAGAAAATGCAAAATGAAAAATAGCAACGGAAAAGCCCCACGGGAGTGGGGCTTTTGGTTTTTATTTGTAGAGCTTATATTGAAGGCGGAGGCTATCGGCAATCATAGCGATAAACTCAGAGTTTGTGGGCTTACCGCGGGAGCTTTGGATGGTATAGCCAAAGTAGGAATTAAGGGTGTCAACATCGCCCCTGTCCCAAGCGACCTCAATGGCGTGGCGGATGGCACGCTCCACACGGCTGGTGGTTGTGCTATACTTCTTTGCCACGGACGGATACAGAATTTTGGTGACGGAATTTATTATATCGCTGTCAGAAATGGTCATCAAAATGGCAGTGCGCAAATATTGATAGCCCTTTATGTGGGCGGGCACGCCGATTTGGTGGATTATTTTCGTTACCCTTGCCTCCATATCCTCATCCTGCGAGATTGCGCCGCCCTGCTCCTTGCCCATTGCGCGCTGCCTGTACAGGGTGTCTATATGCTCGCTTAGGCTCATATAGTCAAAGGGCTTCATAAGGCACACCGCCGCCCCTGCATTTGTGGCATCCACAAACACGTTTTGGCTTGACACCATTGACGCCATAATAAACATCGGCGGCATATCCGGGGAAAAGCTGATGCCCTTACAGTTTCGCATTAAGCCTATGCCGTCCAGCTTGGACAGCCACACATCCGCTATTACGATGTCGGGGTGGGACCTTGAGATTTTTATGAGCGCCTCCTCGCCGTTTGTTGCCTCGTCAATGTAGCGATAGCCCCGCCTTGCCAATGCTTCCTTGGTGGCGTGCCTTGACTGAGAATTCTCGTCAGCTATCAAGATTTTTGCGTTAATTTCCATTTTTCTCTCCTTTATTTCCTTTTGTTTGGTGTAGTTGGAAAATTCTACCAGATACATTTTATCACAAGCTTCTTTCAATATCAACAATAAGCATCCGTTCGCATTTGACAAATTTCGACATTTAGCGGGCGCTTTATCAAAAATGTAGGTCGAAAGCAGGACACAGTAGGTACTAAAAGGTCAAAAAAGGTGGATGAAAAGTTGCTATGGGAGCAAGGATTTTTGAAAAATTTTATGGGTTTTATTTTGAAAATCCGTATTATTTTTGTTTTTTATGATATTTATGATGCTTAATAAGGTAGAATGCTACTTTTTGTCAGCCCTTTATTTTAATTATGGATATTTACAAAAGGCAGTTATTGTGATAGAATAAAGGTGCAGTTTTTAGTTTATAATCTTTTAGAGGTGCTTATGAATATTACTAATGATATTAAGTATGTGGGCGTTAATGACCACAAGATTGATTTGTTTGAGGGGCAATATGTTGTGCCAAACGGTATGGCGTATAACTCCTATGTGATTTTGGATGAGAGAGTGGCTGTAATGGACACGGTTGACGGCGCCTTTACCCACGAGTGGCTTGACAGCTTGCAGCTTGCTTTGGGTGGAAAAGACCCTGATTATTTGGTGGTGCAGCATATGGAGCCCGACCACTCCGCCAACATTGTCAGCTTTACTAAGGCTTATCCTAATGCGAAAATTGTTTCCTCCGCAAAGGCTTTTAATATGATGAGGCAGTTTTTCGGCACTGCGTTTGAGGACAGGCAAATTGTTGTTAAGGATGGGGACACCCTTAACCTTGGCAAGCACACCCTTACCTTTGTTACCGCCCCTATGGTACACTGGCCCGAGGTTATTGTAACCTATGACTCCTATGACAAGGTGCTGTTTTCCGCTGACGGCTTTGGAAAATTCGGCGCCCTTGATGTGGAGGAGGACTGGGCTTGCGAGGCAAGAAGATACTACATTGGAATTGTGGGTAAATACGGTGTGCAGGTTCAAAACCTGCTTAAGAAGGCATCGGGCTTGGATATCCAAATTATTTGCCCGTTGCACGGCCCTGTTTTAAAGGAAAACCTTGGATATTATCTTGGTCTTTACAACACCTGGTCAAGCTATCAGCCTGAGAGTGAGGGAATTGTAATTGCTTATACCTCTGTATACGGCAACACGAAAAGGGCTATAATTCAGTTGGAGGAAAAGCTCCGCGCCAAGGGTTGCCCCAAGGTTGTGGTGCATGACCTGGCAAGAACAGATATGGCTGAGGCAGTGGAGGATGCCTTCCGATACAATAAGCTTGTTTTGGCAACAACCACCTACAATGCCGAGATTTTCCCATTTATGAAAGAGTTTATAAATCACCTAACGGAAAGGAATTTCCAAAACCGCACCGTTGCGTTTATTGAAAACGGAAGCTGGGCCCCAATGGCGCACAAGGTGATGAGGGGAATGCTTGAGGGCTGCAAGGGTCTTACCTTTACTGAGAACAATGTGAAAATTATGTCTGCCTTGAATGAGGAAAGCTCCGCGCAGCTTGAAGCCCTTAGCGATGAGCTTTGCAGAGAATATTTGGCGCAGCAGGATTCAACCGCCAACAAAAACGATTTAAACGCGCTTTTTAATATTGGTTACGGCTTATATGTGGTGACCTCCAACGACGGAAAAAAGGATAACGGCTTAATTGTTAACACCGTTACGCAGGTGACAAGCTCGCCGAACAGGATTGCGGTTGCAATTTGCAAGGAGAACTACTCCCACCACGTGATTAAGCAGACGGGTAAAATGAACATTAATTGCTTGACGGTTGACGCGCCCTTTAAGGTGTTTGAGTCCTTTGGCTTCAGAAGCGGCAGAAGCGTTAATAAGTTTGAGGGCTGTGAGCCCCTTCGCTCCGACAATGGGCTGGTTTTCCTGCCAAGGTATATTAACTCCTTTATGTCTCTCAAGGTGGAGGAGTACATTGACCTTGACACCCACGGCTTATTTATTTGCTCTGTTTCCGAAGCACGCGTTCTTTCCGACAGGGAAAGCATGACTTATGCATTCTACCACGAAAATGTAAAGCCAAAGCCCGAAACAGAGGGCAAGACGGGATATGTTTGCAAGATTTGCGGATATGTTTACGAGGGAGAGGTGCTTGACGAGAATATCGTTTGCCCCCTTTGTAAGCACGGATACGCGGATTTTGAAAAGATAGTTTAATTTTTATAAAAAAGGAGGTATTTATTATGAAAAAGTATGTTTGCGACGTTTGCGGATGGGTTTATGACGAGGAGCTGGGCTTGCCCGAAAAGGGAATTGCGCCCGGAACTAAGTTTGAGGACCTTCCCGAGGATTTTGAGTGTGAGCTTTGCGGAGTTGGCAAGCTTAGCTTCAGCGAAGAAAAGTAAATAAAAAAAGCTAACGAGGCTTTAATTTTTGCATTTAAAAAAGGTGGGATATCCCACCTTTTTTACTTTAGCAGCTCTAAAATTTGCTCCTTTGTGCGATATCCCACCGCTTTGTTTACGATTTCGCCCTTTTCCATTACCAAAAGGGTTGGTATGCTTTGAATGCCGTATTCTATGGCTATGCTTGTCAGCTCGTCCACATTGATTTTTGCTATTATAAGCTCGGGCTGCTCCTTTTCGATTTCGTGGATGAAGGGAGCTATCATTTTGCAAGGACCGCACCACTCGGCATAAAAGTCGATTAGCACCCTTTGACCGCTTTCCTTGATTTTTTCAAAGCTTTCCTTTGTTACATTGTAAATTGGCATAATCATTTCTCCTCGTTTTTAAATTTGTAGTATAGCAGGCAATGACAGTAGCCCTCAAAATTAGGGTCTGCAATTTGCTCGCGAAACTCCTTACAGATACATTTTGTATCCTCTGTTCTTTCCATACGGCAGGGGCAGTAGCCGCCCTTTGCCTTAAGCCCCTCCCTTATGGTTTTTACAACCTGCGGGTCTTTATTTAATATTATTTTTGGCTTCATAAAAATGCTCCTTTCGAAACAAGAATTCTTTGTAATTCCTTTATATCTATTTCTCCAACCGCTTCCCTGCCTGTGTGGGCTAGAGCAAGGGCTGTGCCTGCGGCTTGACCTAAGGTGGCGCAGGTTGGCATTGTGCGCAAGGATGCTTGCGCCTCGTGGGTGGCGGAGATGCATCTGCCTGCAACAAGAATATTTTTGGCGCCTGCGGGGATAAGGCAACGGTAGGGCACGGTATAGTATTCACCGTCTTTAAAATAGTAGTGGCTCGTTCCCTCGCCGCTTGGGTTATGTATATCTATATCGTAATTGCAGGCGGCTATTCCGTCCTCAAACTTGGTGGCGGCAACTATTTCCTCCTCGGTTAGGATATGCTCGCCAACTATGCGGCGGCTCTCCCTTACACCTATTTGCATGCCTGTTGAGAGTAGGGTTGCGTTTTTAAAGGCTTCTATATTTTCCTTTAAAAAGCTGTAAAGCTCGTACACCTGCTCCCTGCCCATTAGCTCCGCCACGGTTAAGTCCTCAACATCTGTGGGGTTTAGATTAACCACACGGGTTGCGTTAAAATGCAAAATGCCATCGTGGGTGGTTTTAAAGGCTAAGATGTTTTCCCTGGGGTTTTTGATTTTGTTTTCCCTCTTAAATTTTTTGTACAGCTCGTTCATTTGCTTGTGGGTTTTTTCAAACAGGGGGATGTTTACATTTGCCAAGCGAAATGAGAGTGTCATGGGCTGGCAAAGACCGTCCTTCACCCTGCCAAGCATAAACTCAAAGCCTGCCATTTGGCAAAGGCTACCATCACCCGTAGCATCAACAAAATAATCGGCAAAAAGAGTATTTTGCCCGCCCACGTGGTTGATTTTTACACTTTTTATTGATTTTTTCTCTACCTCGGCAGAGATGATTTGGGCTTGGAAAAGAATATGCACGCCGCTTTCTGTTGCCATTCGGTTTAGGACAAGCTTCAACGCTTCCTCGTTAAAGCATTCCCGCCAAGAGGGGTGAACACCGCCGATTTTTTCAAGACTATTGATTATTTCCTTAAACAAGCCGCGGCTTAGCTCAATTTTTTCCTTTGTTTTGGGGTCCGTTGTCCAATAGGGCATAAACGGCATAACAAGACTGTGGGAGGCGGCGCCGCCCAAGCAGTTGTGCTTTTCAATTAGGCACACATTTTTCCCCATTCGCGAGGCGGAGATGGCGGCGCATACGCCCGAAAGCCCACCGCCCGCTACTATTATATCATATTTGTTAATCATTCTATTCACGTCTTCTGTTCTCATTTAGCCAAAAGCGCCCATTCAAACACACCTTAAGAGGTGATATGACAGTACTTTGGCAATTAAAAAGGGCTGTCGCAAAAGCGATAGCCCCGTTTTTTGTTCAACAGCACGGGGTTATTTGTTTTCCTCGTATTCTGCTATGTATGGAAGGTTTCTGTAAATTTCGCCGCAGTCAAGACCGTAGCCGATTACAAAGAAATCGGGAATGGTGAACAGGGCATAGTCTGCGTTGAAATCAACCAAGCGGCGGCTTGGCTTGTCAAGCAGAGTAAACACGCTTAATGAAAGGGGATTTCTTTGCTTAAGCATCTTAACAACATCGTTTAGGGTCCTACCTGTGTCGATAATATCCTCAACTATAACAACATGGTAGCCGCTGATGTCCTGCTCCAAATCCATTGTGATTTTTACCACACCTGTGGAAACGGTACCGTTATAGTAGCTCTTTGCGCACATAAAACCGATTTCGCAGGGAACACTAACCGCACGGCAAAGATCTGCCATAAACACAAAGGCGCCCTTCAAAATGCTGACAAGCAAAATCGGCCTGCCGTCATAAAGCTTGTCAATTTCCTTGCCCGCCTTGGCAATTGCCTCCGCAATTTCTTCCTTTGTTATAACAACTCTTTTTATCCTTGCGTTGTAATTATCGATTGCACCTGTTTTTTCCATTGTTGGTTCTCCCTTAGTGGACTTAATATATCATATTATAACACAAAATAGTCCTTTTTACAACATTATTTGTTAAGTTATTGGAAATATAGTGCCTCAATTTTTCAAAAAACATATTGACACAAGTGGAAAAATGTGATATTATACTTATGCTTGATTTTTGGAAAGCAAAAATTGAATATAATGTTTCTTGTATTTGAAAAGGAATAGCAAGGCTTTGCCTTGTGTCTCGACAAGCCCCTTGTGAGCAAGCTCCCAGATGGCTTTTGTCGGGCATGCGAAGCGGATTTTGAAAAACGAGTTTTTCAGAGCCGTTCGATATTCTACGCATATTCAAATGCAAGAAAGCATTTGAATATGCAGGAATATCGAAGCGGTCATAACGAGGCGGTCTTGAAAACCGTTTGCCTAACGGCACGGGGGTTCGAATCCCTCTTCCTGCGCCAAATAAAAAAGGTAGTACTCCAACGCGAGTGCTACCTTTTTTATTTCGTTGTAAAATGTTGCGAGGGATTCGAACCGCAGCGTTAAGAAAAACATTCGGGGAATGTTTTTTAGCGGTGACCGAAGGATTTTGCGAAACATAAATAAATAATTCGCACTCTTTGTTTCGCAAAATTCAAGAGGAGAATCCCTCTTCCTGCGCCAAGAAAAACCTCAACCGAACCCACGGTTTGCGTTCTTTTTATTTACTTCTTGTCAGCCAATGAAAAATCAAGCAATGCGTGACAAAAACTCTCGTAGCATGACATTGAAATGTTATAATTTCTCTGCTATAATCAAATTGTAAACAGTGCTGTTGAAAATTTAAAATTATAAGGAGAAAAACTATGAGATTAAACATAAGCGAGAATATCAAAAGATTAAGAAAAGAAAAAGGTGTTACACAAGAAGATTTAGCAGAGGCTTTTAATGTTTCTTGTCAATCTATTTCTCGTTGGGAAACAGATGCAAGCTATCCAGACATAGAACTGTTACCTATTATTGCAAATTATTTTGATGTTACCACAGATGAGCTTTTAGGTACGGACAAAATTTCTCTTGAGTATAAAAGAAACGAATACAAAAAGCAGATAGAAACACTACTTAATGATGGTGAAGCTGAAAAAGCATTGCATCTTTGCAAAAAAGCTGAAAAGGAGTTTCCAACAGATATTGAATTCAAGTGGCGTTTAATAAGGTTGTATTATAACACCAAGGGCATTGAATATGCACAAGGCAAAATTGATGAAATGCGTAAACTTGCCCAATTTGTAGTTGACAATGATAAATTGAACAAATATGCTCCTTTATGCGTACAAATAATGTTGATAATAGAGAATGAAGAAAATCTTGAAAAATGGACTAAATATACAGGCAAAGATTTTGATTTTACTTTACCAAGCTTAATGGCTACTCGCTATTTCAGAAAAAAAGAATTTGACAAATATAATAGTCAAATACAACAAAACCTTATAAGCATTTTTGAAAGCTGTTTTTTAAGATATTTTGGCAAAATAAACGCAGACGGAACGAGAAATTACCAATCACGAATAGAAGGACAGAAAACAATTATTGCAATAATTGACCTTACGAGAGACACAACCACCGAAAAGGATGCGTGGTTGAAAACAAGGGCTTTTGCATATTTTAGATTGGCTGGTGCTTTGTTTGGATTGGAAAACAAAGAAAAAGGATATGAGATGCTCAACAAATCTCTTGATTTATATGAAATGCTTTTTTCCATGTCCGACTGCGAAGAACTAAAATACAATACCCCTGTTCTTGATTTGCTTACTTGGACTAAAAAAGAAGATTTTTGCGAAGAAAATGAAAAGAACGAATTAAATATTTGGATAAATGAGTGGGAGTGCTTTGCTCCTTATAAAATGGAACAACAGTTTTGTGATTGTATCGAAAGAATAAAAACAATAACAGGAAAAGCCTGAGATATAGCAAGTGTTTCGGCACTTACTTTAATTGCACTTTAATTTGTAGCAAAATATTTTATCCAAATAAAAATGGCGAGTGCTGATTTTTTCGGCACTCGCTTAGCTATATACACTTGACAAATTTTGCACTTTATGATAGTATACCTTTGGGAGTCATCCATACGGTGGCGGTTATGCTCTTTTCACTAAACTGAAAGGAGTTAAAATTCTTTGCTCCTTTCAAATACATACGAAAGGAGTGGTGCGATATGAATTGTTTATACGCACCTTATTTGGAATGGTTACATTCGAAGCACTATTTGCTTTTTGTATGGTTATCATTGCAATTATCTCTTTTTTTAGACATAGCGACAAATAAAAAGAAATAATCGCCTTGCTTTTGACGGAGAAGGCGATTTATTTCGTATTCTTTTTTTAGAGCTAACCGTCATCGGATGGCTCTTTCTACATTCATTATACCCATTAAGTACAATTTTGTCAAGTGTTTTTTGACACTTAATGTCAAAATCATTATTTGCTTTATAGTGTACAACTTAATTAAATGGATATTATTGATATTTACCCATTAGTTCAAGATATTCATTTGTAAACTTTTCTTTGGATTTTTCAGAACGAAAACATCGTTTGCCTTTTCCGAGTGGACATACAAAATTCTCATCGTGTTTGTATATACCAAATTCATCATAAATTTTAAATTTCAATGCTTCAAATTTTGCAAAATCCTCGGTGGAAAAAGTGTTAGGAGATATCCACAATTTAGAAAGATTAGGTATATTTATCAAATTATCTATGTTGTTATCAGAGCACATAAGAGATGAAAAAGAAACTTCTTTTAAACTTTCCAACTTAGTTAATGGATAAAAAGAATCCACATAATTCATATTTACATTTGAAACTAATGATTCTATTTCAAAATATTCAAGATTTTTTGCTTTGCTTAAATCGCAAAGGTCTTTTAAATGGGAATTTGCGGTATATTTTAACACTTTCAAATTTGGTGTTTTTTCAAAATCCCAAAAGCTATCCAATTTTGGACAATATGATATAATAACGCACTCAAGAAAACCCAACTCTTTCAATGCACTAAGGTTGTCAATTCGAATATCGTCAAAGTATATCGCCTTAACGGTTTTAGGAACAAGAGAAACGAAAAGAGATAATTCCTCTTGACTTCTTATTATCGTTCTGCAATAAACAGCATCTTCTGTTGGGAAATTAATTGTGTAATTCCCATTGCCAAAATATACTCCTACATCGTGTTTGTAGTATTTGCAATCTTTACAAAGAGCTTTATATTCAGCAAAAAAGTCCCACCTTAAATCCTTTAAAAATCCCCAATTTATAAATTTTTCGGTACACCCGACTTCTTGCCTTATATCATAGTCGCAATCGTATATCATATCATCTCTAAAATAATCACTTGGATTTTTCCAATCGACCATTGCATCATCTCCCTTCTAATTAAGTATAACATAGAACTATCCAATATACAATAAAAAGCCGATAAAAAAGATAAGAACCTAAACTCAAACAAAGGTGTTCGGTTTAGGTTCCCATTGGCGCGCCAAATAAAAAGGGTAGTACTCCAACGCGAGTGCTACCTTTTTTATTTCGTTGTAAAATGTTGCGAGGGATTCGAACCGCAGCGTTAAGAAAAACATTCGGGGAATGTTTTTTAGCGGTGACCGAAGGATTTTGCGAAACATAAATAAACAATTCGCACTCATTGTTTCGCAAAATTCAAGAGGAGAATCCCTTTTGCGTGGCGCAGGAAGAGGGTGCGAACATCTCTTTTTG
This sequence comes from Clostridia bacterium, assembly GCA_017452475.1. Classification (GTDB taxonomy): domain Bacteria; phylum Bacillota; class Clostridia; order Oscillospirales; family CAG-272; genus RGIG2000. The sequence goes on from JAFTMJ010000013.1 coordinate 9,984, forward strand.
TTTGCGAGCAAACAAAAATGGGGTGCGGACACGAGCCGAGAGCCGTTGACTGCTTGCAAGCATAAGGCGCGGCGAAGTGCATTGCCATAGGCAATGTATCCCGGGTGGGCGGTTTGTTTTTTCGTCGGGACGGCGATAGGGGTCCTCAAAAATCCTTGAGATTTTTGGGGTTCTCGTGGATGCGCAGAGCGCAAATGCAAAATTAGGACGCTCCCTCCGTCACCCTGTGGGTGCCACCTCCCCCCACCGGTGGAGGCATAGGTGGAAGCAATACCCTTACCTACAAGGGTGTTACTTCGTTACCTTGCTCAGGGGCGGTATGGGCGGGAGGGCGAACGGTTCGACCTATACAATTAATCAACACGGAGTGTTGTATGGAATCACGCCGAAGGTGTGTATGGAATCCTGCGGAGCCGGTATGGAATCAACACACGGTGTTGTATTTTTGGAGGCATGGGCGTAAATGCGTAATATATTCAAAAACCGTATCCTGCGATACGGTTTTTGGTTTATTTTCGGGTGTTTATGTAGGTTTTTAGGCTTAGGAGCCAGTCGGTTTGGATGAAGTCCACCTTTTTGTCGATGAGCCAGCCCCAGCCGCCGTCGGGGTCGGTGTGAACAGAATAGTCATCGGAGTGGCCGCCGTTTATTATTTCCTTCTCGTTATAGATAATGGAGTTTGCCCAAATGAGCATATTTTGGTTATGCATTTTTTCAATATATTCGTCGCTTATGCAGGGAAGGTCATCCTTGCCGAAAAGAATTTCAACGCCGATTTGGTTAATTTTTCTGTCCTTGAGCTTTTCCGTTACATTATCCTCGTTCCATACCATTGGGACAAACATAAAGTCGGGGGCGAATTTTTCAACCTCTTGGAGGCTTTTTTCCTCAATGTGTGTTTTAACGATAACCTGCTTTTCAACTCCGCAACGGCGGATAACTGCGGAAATGCCCTCCACATCTGTCCAGAATTTATCTACATTTATATATACCTTGTCCTTTAAAAGGAGCAAAACCTCCTCTAAGGTGGGGACACCGTAGCTTGTGGGAACACCGTCCTGGTTTAAAAGGCGGAGCTTTTTAACCTCCTCTGCGGTCAGGTCGCAAATATAGGGAGATTTTAAAAACTGAGGCTCCATCCAGGGGTGGAACACAAAATACTCCCCGTCCTTGGATTTGGAAATGTCTATTTCAATTACATCCGCCCCTTGGGAAAGGGCTATTTTGTATGCGGCAATTGAGTTGCAGGGAATATTGGCACCGCATACGCCGCGGTGAGCCGCCAAAAACGGGCGGTTTAGCTCTTTTCTGTTTTCAAAAATTGATTTGTTAAAATCCATTTTATTTACCTTCCTTTGTTTTTCTTTATTTATCATATCATATTTTATGAGAAAAATAAACTATTTTTTACAGTTCATTGACTTTATTTTTATTTTTTGGTACAATGGATAAGAGGTGTGCTTATGAAAAAAAGAAAAATTATTATCGGCGTGTGCTTTTTTGCCCTTTTGGGGTTGACTGTGGCTATGCCGTTTATTGATTATGCGTTAAACGGAGAGGTTACCTCCAAGTCTATTTTAGGTACAATTGCACTTTTTGTGGGTGACTTTTTGTTCCTTATTAAAAATGTGGTTGCATATTCCTCCCCTGACAAAAAAACCTTTGAAATTTATGAAAGCGACTACAAGGACATTATAGGCAACGCATTTTTACAGGATGAATGTAAAAAGGACAGGGTTAAGCTTTTAAAGGCTATCCACCTTTATAACCAAAACAAGTTTAATTTGTCCATTGAAATGTTAAATAAGCTTATTCCCAAGTGCCAATTAAGCTCTGACAGATATGCCGTTCTTACATTTATTGCCCTTAACTATACTGACATGGGCGCATACAGCAAGGCGGTTGAGACATATGAACGGCTTTTGAGATACGACATTTCAAAAAGTGATGCCTGGTCTAACCTTGGCTATGTTTACAAAAAAATGGGTGATTTTGAAAAGCAAATGGAATGCTATTCCCACGCTATTGAAAACAACGGCAAAAATGCTTATGCCTTTAACAATATGGCGCAGGGACTTTTCAGCGCCGGATATTATGAGGATGCAATTCCTTATGCCGAACGAGCGCTTGAGCTAAAGCCCAATCTTCACCCTGCTGCCTCCTGCTTAGCCTTACGGGAATCGAACCCGTTTGGTTTGAAATGGAAAATAGCTTGCCTAACTGTGTTAAAAAAGCTTGACAATTTTTTAATTGCCTGCACTTTTTCGCCTTGTTATCCAACCTATTTTCTCATTTAAAACTGCTTG
>JAFTMJ010000014.1 GCA_017452475.1 Clostridia bacterium
CACACTCTCTGTTTAAGTACGCCTAAATTTCACAATTTCAACCACACTTTTCAACAAAAGCGTGAGTTTGTTTTTCCAATCATAGAAAAAGAGCTGACACTCTTTCACTAATTATTTCTAATTAGCTTTTGTGTCAGCCCCATTTCTTATTTTATTTGCTGCTGTGCCGCCGTTAGGGTGTTCTTTAATAGCATGGTAATTGTCATAGGTCCGACACCGCCGGGCACAGGAGTAATGTAGGACGCAACCTTTTCGGCAGAATCGAAATGAACATCGCCGACAAGCTTGCCCTCTTCATTCCTATTGATACCGACATCAATAACAATTGCGCCCTCCTTTATCATATCACCTGTGATAAAGTTGGCTCTGCCCACTGCAACAACCAAAATGTCTGCCCTTTTGGTTGTTTCGGCAAGATTTTTTGTTTTTGAATGGCAAATTGTAACCGTACCATTTTTCTGCAAAAGAAGCATTGCCTGCGGCTTACCAACAATATTGCTTCTGCCAACCACAACGCACTCCTTACCCGCAATTTCAACGCCTGTGGATGCAATAAGCTCCATAACACCGGCAGGTGTGCATGGCAAAAAGCTATAGTTACCAATCATAATTTTGCCTGTATTTACAGGGTGAAAGGCATCAACATCCTTATTAGGGTCTATTGCAAGGATAACCTCTGTTTCGTCAAGATGCTTTGGCAGTGGAAGCTGACACAAAATGCCATGAATATTCTCATCCTCGTTCAGCTTGTGAACAAGGGCTAACAGCTCCTCCATTTGGGCTGCCTCGGGAAGCCTATAAACCTCCGAATGGAAGCCGACCTCCTCGCATCCCTTTGCCTTATTCCTTACATATACCTGAGAGGCAGGGTCCTCACCAACTATAATTACAGCCAAGCCGGGACGCTTGCCTGTTTTTTGTACAAGCTCATCTACGTCTTTTTTTATTTTTTCTCTTACCCTTAGAGCCACTTCTTTTCCGCTGATTATTTGTGCCATTGCTTTTAACCTCTTCTTTAGCTTCGTTTTTTACAGGATAGATTGCCTCTTCCTTTATAATTTTTCCATTTTTATCCCTTGGGATAACAACAACCATTTTGCCTTTACCGTACTTGTAGTAACGAATAAGACCGAATATCATAAGTCCCACACCTGTTATAAAGGACAAAAGTGCCACAAGCTGAGAAACCCTTAATACGCCGTCAATAAGGTACAGGCTATCGGTTCTCAAGCCCTCAATCCACGCTCTACCCAAGCCATACCAAATTAGATATGAATAGAACAGCTGACCGTCGATTTTATGAAGCTTCTTATTTCTGACAAACAAGAAGTAAATAACAACAAAACCAATAATGTTCCATAATGACTCATAGAAAAATGTTGGATGCGCACCAAGCTCACCTGTTAGAACCTTAAAATACTCATCCGATGTTACAAGGTCATTGTTAAAAAAGTTTTTTGCTATTCTTGGCGAGCACATTCTCCAAGGAAGGGTGGTGGGACCGCCAAAAGCCTCCACATTCATAAAGTTGCCCCACCTTCCGATTGCCTGAGCCATCATAACAGCAGGCGCCAACATATCAAGTATTTTTAAAAGTTTGATTTTTTTGTGTCTTGCCACCAAAACTGCGGCAATACCGCCCGCAATAATACCGCCGTAAATTGCAAGGCCACCGTTCCATACTTGGACAATTTTCAAGAGTGTTTCTCCAAAATCGCCCTCTACATAAAAGCGGTCAAATTCAAAAACTACATAGTAGAGCCTTGCGCCAACAATACCGAATGGCACGACAAAAAGCACGAAATCCAACAAATCATCGGACTTTAAGCCTGCTTCTTTAAACCTAAACCATACATACAATATTGCAAGTATGATTCCCAAGGTTATAATTATGGAGTACCACGCAACCCTTACACTGCCTATTTGGAAGGCAATGGCATCAATGGTAAACTCCTCTATACCCAAGCCGGGAAAGGATAATTGATTCTGTTTCATTTTATTCTCCTATGGGATTTACTACCGACATTGCGTAATACTCTTCCTTAAAGCAATCATTTAAAAGACCTGTTACATATTCGGCATCTATCGTTTCGATAATCTCGGGCGCATCCAAAAGGTCAGCACCGTCAAAGTGATTGAAAATAAAGTTATTTGCAATGTCCTCGGTTGAGTCAAAGGACTTAATGTTTGAAGCATAAACGGTTCTCTTTGCAAGCTCAAAGGCTGTTTTATCAATACCGTTCTTTTTTGTTTCCTCGATATACGCAACAAATCTATTGTAAACCTGCTCGGGGTCTGAGGATTCAGAGGAAATAACATTAAAGGAGTATCCCTTTGCAAGCTCGCATCCGCTTGACAAATCCTGCGCTATTAGATTTTCCTCATATAACTCGTTATAGAAGGCGGATGACTGTGAAAATAATATTTCATCAAGAATTTCCATAGCGTATGCCTTCTTCATTCTTTCAGATGGATTGCACGGAATATCGGTATCCTTAATTCCTATTGCAAAAATCGGCTTTGAAACATCAAGCTCGCAATATACTCTTTTTTGATTTACCTCTTTTGGCTCATCCCTATCCTCTGTGTCGCGGATAACGGTTATTTTCGGCGCTTCGGTTAGCATCCTGTCGCAAGCCTGCTCCACCATACTAACATCAACATCACCGCATATTGACAGAGTCATATTGTTAAGATTGTAAAAGGTATTATAGCATTTATAGAGGATTTCAGCCGTTATTTTGCCAATTGACTCAACGGTGCCTGCAACATCAATCCTCATCTTGTTTTTCTTATATAGAGCCTTCATAAGCTCCTTATGAAGCCTTGCGCCGGGATTATCCTCATACATTTTTATTTCCTGGGCAATTATCCCCTGCTCCTTTTGTACTGTTTTTTCAGTAAAATAAGGATGAGTAACAAAATCAAGCAAAATTTCCAAGGACTCATAAAAGTTTTCGGTGCAGGAAAACAAATATCCCGTCATTGTATTCGATGTGTATGCGTTAGCACTTGCACCCGTCTTTGCGAATAGCTCAAAGGCATCTATGCCCCCTTCGCATTCGAAAAGCTTATGCTCCAAAAAGTGCGCAATTCCGTCGGGAACACAGGTAAACTCACTGTCCGTATCAAGCTTAAACTTGTTATCTACCGCACCGTAGCGAGTTGCAAGAATTGCATAAGAGGTTGTCATTTTTTTAGGGAAAACAAACACCTCTAAGCCGGATTTGTGCTTGAAGGAGTAGTTCTTTTCGCCAAGCATTTGGTTTTCTTTTACCTTATATTCAGCCATTTGCATTCTCCTTACCCTTCAAAAAATATACGGTATCAAGCTTGATTTTCGAAGCAAGCTCTTTAATTTCGCTAACCGTTGCGTTTTTAACCTTTTCACTTTCCAGCTTTGGAGTAGTTGAAATGCCGCACAATCTTCTAAAGAACGCCCACACCTCCATTGCCTCAGCACTGTCATAAATTTGCATATATCCGTTTTTAAGGGATTTTTTAGCGCTTTCCAGCTCCTCCTCGGTTATATTACCGTCCTTTATCATTTGAAGCTGCTCAAGTATTGCCTTTTGCGCCACTTCCTTGTTTGCAAACTCCACACCGGAGGAAACAAGCATAATGCCGTTTCTTTGGTTTATAATCGACCTGCAATAATAGCATAGGCTCATCTTTTCTCTAACATTTAAAAACAGCTTTGCCACGGGCGAAGCACCAAAAATCTCATTGAAAAGCTGCATCAAGTGGTATTTGTTATCCTCGGGCTTGTATCCCGTTCTAAAGCCCAAAACAAGCTTACCCTGCTTAACATTTTCGGTTTCTTCAACCTCTTTAATGCGGGTAACCTCACTAATAAGAGCTACCTTGGAAACTTCTATAGGCGCTCTTTCTATATTTTTGAATACCTGCGTAAATTTTTCTGCAATCTTATCAAAATCGCCGTTTCCAACAAAGAATATTTCTATTGGGTAATGCTTAATGGCATACTTATATGCATCGTACAGGGATTTGTTTGTGATTTTTTCCACTTCTTCAACGCTACCAAGCTTGGAAATGCCAAAAACCTCTTCCTTGCACATTTCCTCCATCAAGCGTTTAATTGCATATCTGCCCTTTTCATTAATCTCTGCCTCAATGGTATCAATCAAATTGATTTTTTCACCCTCTGTGTACGCTTCATCAAAAGCACCGTCAACTGTGTACGGGTCAAAGGCAAGCTCTGACAAAAGGTCAACTGTTTCCATTGTAATATCTAAATCCTTAGCAAATCTGTTGTTAAGCATATTTGCCTTGAAGCCGAATATTTGATATTCTCCGAAGCTACTGTTTCGTGCTGCAACATCTCCGGAATATAAATACTGCAATCTTGTATTAATTTCCCTTTGAGACGGATAGCTCCTTGTTCCGCGCATAAGCACAAGGGGAAGCAAGGAATTAAAGCAAGCGCTGCTCCTTTCTAACGGAGAAACGAAGTTTATTGACAAATAATTTGTTTTAAACAGGTCGGTTTTAATGTAGCTGATTCGCACGCCGTTAGCGATTATCTTAGACTCTGTAATCATTTTTTCTCCTTAGGTTTTATTTTCTATATTATTTTACTACAGTTTGTCGTTATTTTCAATGATTTTATATAAAATTCTTTACATTTAACTTTTATTATGTTATAATATTATAAAAATATGAATTACAGTGGAGGAATTAATGGAAATTATTGAGGTTGTTAAGAAATTTGTTCCTAACGAAAAGGTACTTTCCCATATGCCTATCGGAAATGGTCATATAAATTCAACTTTTTTAATTATGACCGACAAAGCCAACTATTCCCTGCAAGAAATTAACACTAAGATTTTCTCTGATGTCGAGGGGCTGATGTCGAACATTGACAAGGTTACTGAGCATATTAAGAAGAAAGCTGTATGCTGCGGTAAGGATCCGCGCCGCTCCACCTTGAACTTTTTGCCAAATATAATTGACGGAAAAACATATGTTATGGACGGTCACCACGCATACAGAATGTATGAATTTATTGATGATGTATTTACCATTGAAAAAATGGAAAACCCAAAGAACTTTTATTCTGCAGGTCTTGGCTTCGGTGAGTTTGCCAATGAGCTAAGCGACTTTGACGCGTCTCAATTAGGTGAAACCATTGTAAACTTCCATAATACTGCATCAAGATATAAGGATTTTGAGTGTGCATTGGAGTTTAACTATAACAATCGCTTAGCGGATGTTGCCGATGAGGTTAATTTCGTTAAAAGCAGAAAAGCATTTATGTCTTTATTTGTTGATAAGCTTGATAATGGCGAGTTGCCTTTAAGAGTTACCCACAACGACACAAAGATCAACAATATTCTTTTTGATAAAAACACAGGTAATCCTGCTGTTGTTATCGACCTTGACACAGTTATGCCGGGCTCTTATCTTTACGATTTCGGAGATGCAATACGCTCAGGTGCCACCCACGCAGCCGAGGACGAGCAAAATTTAAGTCTTGTTGACTTTGACCTTGGTCTTTACGAGGAATTTACAAAAGGCTATTTAGAGGCTTGTGGTGCCTCTCTTACGCCTATGGAAGTAAAGATGCTTCCTTATGCATCAATTATGCTCACCTTAGAATGCGGTATGAGATTCTTAACCGACCATTTAAACGGCGATACATATTTTAAGGTTCACCGCGAAAATCACAACCTTGACCGTGCAAGAACACAATTTAAGCTTGTTGATGAAATGGAAAAGCATATTGACGATATGACAGCAATTATAAATAAGTACGCAAAATAACAATTCAGCTCTCCAAATTTTTGGGGAGCTTCTCTTTTTCACATAAAATTTGCACAAAAAAAGCACACCGCTTGGTGTGCTTTTAAAATGCTCATTAAAAACCGAACAAAGAAAGATGAGAACGCTTGTTTTAGTGTATTCAACAAAGTATTGATTAAGATAATCGATACAAAGTAGTTCAAGCTTTCGGTCTATTAGTATCGGTCAGCTGAATACATTACTGTACTTACACCTCCGACCTATCAAACTTGTAGTCTACAAGTGACCTTATCAACTTAATGTTGGAGATATCTAATCTTGAGGTGTGTTTCACGCTTAGATGCTTTCAGCGTTTATCACATTCGTACGCGGCTACTCAGCTATGCCCTTGGCAGAACAACTGATGCACCGGAGGTACGCTCGACCCGGTCCTCTCGTACTAAGGTCAACTCCTCTCAAATATCTTACGCCCACGACAGATAGGGACCGAACTGTCTCACGACGTTCTGAAC
>JAFTMJ010000015.1 GCA_017452475.1 Clostridia bacterium
CTTATTTCCTCATCCACCACTATCGTGGTTCCCCTTTTCTCGCTGCGGCTCGGTCACACCGTGGCTCTAACACTCCCCGAGTGTTATTCACTTCCGCGGTGCCACTTCGTTACCCACTGGAGAAGGCTTATTTCCTCATCCACCACTATCGTGGTCCCCCTTTTCTCGCTGCGGCTCGGTCACACCGTGGCTCTAACACTCCCCGAGTGTTATTCACTTCCGCGGTGCCACTTCGTTACCCACTGGAGAAGGCTTATTTCCTCATCCACCACTTCCGTGGCACCCGTTTTTCATCCAACAAGCGATTGTCTCGTTAGTTCGGCTAATATAAGGGGACGGTGATGCATATTAGGAAATGAGTGATTCTCAAAAATTTTTTCGATTTTTTATATTTTACCACAAAATTGTTGATTTGTGTTTGCTTATATGGTAAAATTTTCTTATCAACTTTTTGTGAGGTATCCTATGATTAGTTATGCTTACACGGCGGGACTTTTCGGCATTGACAGCTACGAGGTTACGGTTGAATGTCACTCCGACACTAAGCTTTCTCTTTTTGAAATAGTCGGCTTGCCCGATAACGCCATAAAGGAAGCCAAGGAAAGGGTTAAGGCGGCGTGCATTAACTCCCGTCTTGCCTTCCCCGACAAGGAGGTTATTGTTAACCTTGCCCCTGCGGATATGCGCAAGGAGGGCTCGTCCTTTGACCTTGCAATTTTGGTAAGCATTTTGATTAATACAAAGCAGCTCGAAAACTCCCATTTGGCAAATGATGCCTGCTTTATCGGCGAGCTTTCCCTTTCCGGTGATGTGCGCCGTGTTAACGGCGTGCTGTGTATGGCTTTAGCCGCCCGTGACGCAGGCAGGAAAAAGATTTTTGTGCCCTTTGAAAATGCCAAGGAGGCAAGCGTTGTTTCGGGCGTGGAAATTTACGGGGTTAAAAATGTTTTGGAAATTGTTGACCACTTTAACGGTATGCGCCCTTTAACCCCCGTTTCCTATGACAGGGTTGAAAACGAAAATGCGCAAGCCTACCCGGATTTTAAGGATGTGTTGGGTCAAAGGGCTGCTAAGCGGGCTGCGGAAATTGCGGCGGCAGGCGGCCACAACCTTTTGCTAATCGGCCCTCCCGGCACGGGAAAATCTATGATTGCAAAGAGGCTGCCCTCCATTTTGCCGGAGATGACCTTTGAGGAGTCCGTTGAAACAACGAAGGTACATTCCATTTCAGGTCTTTTGCCCAAGGATGTGTCATTAATTCGCACCCGTCCCTTCCGTTCACCGCACCACACCATGTCTGCCCCTGCCTTAGCGGGCGGAGGCAAAATTCCAATGCCGGGCGAGGTTTCCTTGGCTAATAACGGTGTTTTGTTCCTTGATGAGCTACCAGAGTTTAACCGACTTGTTACCGAGTCACTGCGCCAACCCTTAGAGGACGGAAAAATCACCATTACAAGAACAGCAGGACGCTTAACCTATCCCTGTAATTTTATGCTTGTTTGTGCAATGAACCCCTGCAAGTGCGGCTACTTCGGTCACCCAACCAAGGAATGCACCTGCAAGCCGACACAAATTCAAAAATATATTTCAAAAATCAGCGGTCCACTCCTTGACAGGATAGATATCCAAATTGAGGTGCCGTCACTTAACTACAAGGAAATGTCACAGGGCGAGGCTACGGAAAGCTCCGCAGAAATCCGTGCCCGTGTAAATAAGGCGCGCAAAATAATGCAAAAGCGCTTTGCGGGTGAGGTAAAGGAAAGCGGCAGTCAAATCACCTGCAATGCCCAAATGGAGGCAAAGCACATAAGAAAATACTGTAAGCTCTCCCCTGCCTGCTCATCCCTTATGGAAAAGGCGTTTAATGCCCTTGGCTTGTCCGCCAGAGGTCACGACAGGATTTTGCGCTTAGCCCGCACAATTGCCGACCTGGCAGGCAGTGCGGAAATTGAGCCAAACCACATTGCCGAGGCAATTCAGCTAAGAGGCTTAGACAAAAAATACTTCAAATAGCATAAAAACCGCACGGAAAGCCCGTGCGGTTTTTTATTGACTTTTTTGTATTTATTTGATATAATGGATTTATCATATCCCCTGTGGGGGGATATTCAAGGAGGATTTTATGGAAGGACATAAGCATACAAAGGCGGTAATAAACAGGCTTTCCCGCGCTATCGGACATATGAACGCGGTTAAGAAAATGGTGGAGGACGGAAGGGACTGCAGTGAAATTCTTATTCAGCTCTCTGCCATTCGTTCGGAAATAACAGGTGTGAGCAGGGTTGTTTTGAAGGACCACATTGACCACTGCATAGTGGATGCGGTTGAAAGGAACGACGAGCAGGTTATTTTACAGCTAAAGGAAGCTATTGACAAGCTAATATGAATAGATCATCAAAATTAGGAATTTTTTTGGCAATTCTTGCCGCCGCCCTTTACGCAACAAATGCGCCCCTTTCCAAGCTGCTTCTTAATTATATGCCCCCAACCCTTATGGCAGGGCTTCTTTACATTGGGGCAGGGCTTGGCATGGGCGTGGTGGCTCTTTTCCGCAAGGCAAGGCGCACAGCCGCTAAGGAAACATCTCTTACAAAAAACGAGCTGCCCTACACCGTAGCAATGATTTTGCTTGACATTGCCGCGCCCATTTGCCTTTTGCTTGGCTTAAGGTCAACCTCTGCGGCAAGCGCCTCGCTTATGAACAACTTTGAAATTGTGGCAACCGCCATAATTGCCCTTGTAATTTTCAAGGAAAAAATCAGCCCCCGCCTGTGGTGCGGCATATTGATGGTTACCCTCTCCTGCGCTTTGCTCTCCTTTGAGGATATATCAAGCCTTAGGCTCTCCTTTGGCTCGCTTTTCATTCTCCTTGCCTGCCTTTGCTGGGGACTTGAAAACAACTGTACACGCAAACTCTCCTCCAAGGACCCCTTGCAAATTGTTCTTTTAAAGGGTATTTTCTCAGGCATTGGCTCTGTTATTATCGGGCTTATTATTGGGGAGCGCTTCCTTTTTGCTTGGAGCATTTTTGCCGTTCTTTTTGTGGGCTTTATTGCCTACGGCTTAAGCATTTTCTTTTATGTGCATGCCCAGCGCCGCTTAGGCGCGGCGCGCACAAGCGCGTACTATGCGATTGCCCCATTCATAGGCACTCTTTTGTCCCTTGCAATTTTCAGGAGCCTGCCCCACTACACATTCTTTATCGCCCTTATCATTATGGCATTGGGCGCTTGGCTCTGCTCAAGCGACACCCCTGTTTTCAAAAAGCACAAATAAAGCCAACAAAACCGCACGGTTTCCGTGCGGTTTTGTTATTGTAGCTGTATGGCTAAGATTTCAACATCGTATTCAAAGCTTTCGGAAAGGATTTTTATGTGCTTGGGCACGGAGTGGGGGCCTATGGTGATTTGATAATGGCAAAGCTCCGTTTCAAAGGTTAGCACGCTGCCGCTTCCCTGCTCTGTGGCGGAGGTTAGGCATTCCTCGCTTTGGGAAAACATTTCCCCTATGGCGCAAATACCCTTTAGGCTTTCCCTTTCCATTTCTATTTCCATTTCCCCAAAGGAAATAAAAACACCGTCCTTTATTTCAAAGGTAACGCCGCTTATTTCCTGTGGCTCCTTGGCGGTTACGGTTACTGTGTTCCCCTCCTTTTTCAGCTCCACACGGTATTCCCCGTTTATTACACATTCCGCCAAAATATCCTTTTTTTGATAATCAAGTATGCCGTACTCCCTTTGGCAGGAGGAAAGGAGCAGGGCGCCGAAGAAAAGCAGGATAAAAAACAGTCTTTTCATATTTCACCTCTTAGCAGAGAGAGCCCCGGTTGAACCCCGATTTTATACGGTAAATCTCGTCTTACTCTGTGTTAAAAAACTTGAAAATTTTTTAATTGTCTGCGTTTTTCGCCTTGATTAAGCCAAGATTTACTCGTCTAAAATTGCGAGCAGCAAAAGCGCTGAAAATAAACGCTTTTGACGGGGTTCAACCGGGGCTCTCTATCGGTAAAATTATATGAGGGCACCCTTTAATTTATTACAGAGCAAATAAGGGTGCAGTCATCCTTTATGCCTCGCTTTTTTGCCTCCCGCATTATCCCCTTGGAAAGAGCCTCGGGGCTGTCCCCCTTAAACTCCGTCAAATATTGCATAAGCCAACGGCTGTCCTGCTTGGAGGGGAGGATGCCGTCGCTTGCCATAACGCAAATATCCCCCTTGCTTAAGGTAAAGGAATGCTCCTCCGCATCTAAGCTCTTCATTATTCCCACAGGTGCAGTCCTTGACTGAAGCATAAATACCTTGTCCCCTCTCTTAATAAATGACGGGCAAGCGCCGCTTTTTACCATTTTTCCGTTGCCTGTTACAAGGTCAAGCTCAAAAAGGTCAACGGTGGTTGAGCATTCCGTATTCTTTGCCCTTATAAGGTTGTTTAGCATAGAAAGGGTTGCCTCCTTTTCTCGGGTGGCGGAAAGCATTTTTTCCATAAGCTCCACGCTTAGCTGAGAGGTTAGGTGGGCATCCCCGCCGCTGCCCATTCCGTCGCAGATTATAATATACTGAACGGAGTCGCTTTCAAAGCAGGAGTAGCTATCCCCATTCTCCCCATCTCTTTCAAGGGGTCGGGAAATACAGCTTGTTTCAATTTTCAAATTGCTTTCGCTTTCCAAAATTATGGTCACAAGCTCCTCATCCTCAAGGGTTTCCCCCTCGGTTAGCCCAAGGCACAGGGATTTTTCCAGCTCCTGCCGCAAAACGGCTAAGGTGCATTTGCTCCTTTGCACATCCACTCCCGTCGCCACAATCCTTTTCCTGCCCGTGCCCTCTACCTGCACCCGTTGGCACACAAGCCCGCAGGCGGCGCAGGTGCGGATTGCCTTTTCGGTAAGGACCTTATCAACCCTTTCCTCCTTGTCTGTTTTGTACATTGCGTCAATAACCTTGGCGGTGTAATCGTAGTCCTGGGCGCAGGCGTCAAGCTTATCGTTTTTAACGCTTTGGGTAAGGATTTGCCTGTTTTTTGCATTTAACGAGTCCATAATTTTCTCAATATTGGGGCAACGGTGCAAAAACTTTTCCTCCACATCCTCCTTTTTGGTTTCTCCCTTGGCAAAAAGGGCATCCCCCATTTTGTTAATGTTAATTTGGGTTGTGCCAATGTCCCTCTCCCAGCATATGCTGTGCTTGGGGCAGGCATAGCAATGCTCCTCACATTCCTCAAGGGCGATGCATTGGTATCCGCCCTTGTCAGGCGCCTTTGTTTTCTTTGACACATCACGCAAGGTTCTTGCCACCTCACCGTAGGCGGTGCTTAGGCGGCTGAGCCTGTTTTTCAGCCTTACGGCGCGCTCCTCTAAACGGTAATTTTCCATTTTGCTGTCCTCCGCCTTGCCAAGGGTGGCAGGCTTTGGCAAAAGCTCAAACTTCAGCAAGGGATACATAACAAGTGACGCCCCCAACAGCTCGGGGATTAAGAAAATTATCGCCTCATATCCCATTATGCTGATTGCGTAGCCCATAGATAAAATAAAGGAGCACATTATGGCAAGATAAGGGGACACCGTCCACAAAAAGCCCGACACCACTCCGCCTATGCCAAAGACTCCGCTTAGAATTCCGCCCTGTGCCACGCCCAAAAGCACGCCAAGGGCACCGCCGCCAATGCCACCGAACACCCTTGACACATATAGCACCGCCCCGTAGGATAAGGCAATTACCATATCAATTCCGCCAATGTCAAAGCCGCTTAAGGCATAAACCAAGCAAAAGCCCAAGGCGCCAACGCCCAAGTACCTTGCCCGCCTGCTCCCCTGCTCAAACAGTCCGCTTAAGCAAAAGGTAACTATGCTGACAAGCACCGTGTTGAAAATCAAAACAAAAACATCGTAGTACACATAGCCGTTTGCAATTACATTATATATTCCGATGCCAAGGGCAACAAAGGCGGCAACGGTAACACGCAGCTCCACCCCCTCACAAAACAGAAGCTCCGCTATGCTCTTGCCCTTGCTCTTCCCAAGCTCTGTCCTTTTAAACTCGTTCTTTTTAATGAACGAGGCGCAAATCCTTAAGCCAAGCAGACCAATGAAGGCAACGGCGTAGAGCGCGCCCTCCTCCATCATTAATATAGCAGAAAGCATCGCCCCCGCAAACACAAAGGGGGCGTATCTTTTTGATGCGCCAAGAAGCGCTATACCAAAGGGGTATGTGCCAAACAGGAACCGCACCGAGGAAAGCCCAAAGCCCAAAAGGAACAGCCCTATTTGGAAAAGCACTAAGCGCGCCTCCTTTGACAGCCGTATTTTCTTTCTTATTTCCTTAAATTTTGCGTTTATCATTTCTTTTTCCGTCCTTTTTCAGATATTTTCACACCTTCATTATACAAAAGGACATATGCGATAAAATGCCGCATTGCGGTGGCGAAGGAAGGGGGCTTTTGTTTAAAAAGCAGGCTTTAAGCACAAGGATATCGCCACTTTAAAAAATATGGAAATATTTGTTGATAATTTTTTATCATTTCGGTTGTAATTCTAAAATATAAATGGTATAATTTTCTTGTGCAACGCACAGAAACGGTGGTAGATATGACAAAGGAAAGCACCTGCTGCTTCACAGGGCACAGAGTCTTGGGGAGCGACTTTAACAATGATGTTTTACAGCGCGGCATTGTATACTTAATAGGCAAGGGGGTTGACACCTTTATTTGCGGCGGCGCCTTAGGCTTTGACACTGCCTGCGCCAAGGCTGTGCTTAAGGCAAAGGAGACCTACCCCCACATCAAGCTGCACATATATGCTCCCTGCAAGAACCAGAGCCGCAATTGGCGGTTGCTTGATAGGATTGGCTACGACAGGCTGCTAAAAAAGGCGGACTATGTGGATATGCCAAGGGAAGAATACTTTGATGGCTGTATGAAAATAAGGAACTACAAAATGGTGGACGCTTCCGCCTATTGCATATGCTATATGAACAGTCCCCGCACGGGCACAGGGCAAACCTACCGTTATGCCACCAAGCAGGGCTTGACTGTTTTTAATATTGCAGGTAAGGAATGATATGGACAAGGTTACATGGCACGGCGGCGCCTTAATCGCCCCTGTCCCTGCGGTTATGGTCTCCTGTGGGGATATGGAAAGCTCGAATATAATCACGGTTGCCTGGTGCGGCATTACAAACACAGTGCCGCCCAAAACCTATGTTTCAATTCGCCCAAGCAGATTTTCGTATAATATAATTAAGGAAGCAAAGGAGTTTGTTATCAACCTGACCCCTGCCGCTTTAGCAAAAAAGGCGGATTTGTGCGGTATTTACACGGGCAAAAAGGTTGACAAATTTCAAAAATGCGGTTTTTCCAAGGAAAGGGCAAGCGTGGTTAGCGCCCCTATGATTGGGGAGTGCCCCATTTCAATCGAATGTAAGGTGACTGACATTATTCCATTAGGCTCCCACGATATGTTCCTTGCGGACATTGTGGCGGTTAATGTGGAGAAATCACTGCTCGAGGGGGACAAGCTTTGCATCAACCGCGCCCACCTGTGCGCTTTTGCCCACGGTGAGTACTACAAGCTTGGGGAAAGGATTGGAAAATTCGGTTTTTCCGTCAAAAACAAAAGGAAAAATAAAGCTGATAAATCAGCGAAAAATTAGAGGTATATTATGATTTTTGAAAATGGTGAAAGAATTGTTTTCGCAGGTGACTCCGTTACCGACTGCGGCAGAAAGCGCCCCTACGGTGAGGGACTTTGGGAGGGTCTTGGCAACGGCTATGTAAGACAGGTCGACTCTATTTTGTCCGTTCTCTATCCCGAAAAAATGATACATATTACAAATGTTGGCTGCGGCGGCGCAACAAGCGCAGATATGCTAAGGGATTGGGAGGAAAACGTTGAAAAGTGCAACCCCGACTACGTGTTCTTTATGATTGGCGCAAATGACGTTTGGCGTCAGTTTGACGAGCCCGCCTTTGACCACACCTGCCGTTTCCCCGAGGCTTACAGAGCAAATATCGAGGCGGTTTGTGAGCGCACAATGCCAAATGTTAAGGGTATGTTTATTATCAGCCCATTTTATATGGAGGCAAATGACAATGACCCAATGAAGAAGCGTATGGTTGAATACGCACAAATTTGCAAAGAGGTTGCGGAAAAATACGGTGCTACATATATCGATGTTCAAGGCGAATTTGACAAGCACTTAAAGCACAGATACCCGGCATACATCTCCTGGGACAGGGTACACCCCAACTGGGTTGGCGGCATGATTATCGCAAAGGAAATTTTAAAGGCAATCGGCGCCGATCCTCTTTACTAAAAACCAAAAAACTCGACCACAGGGTCGAGTTTTTTAGTTATATAGCTCATCTTGTTCCCAATTTTGTGGGTTTAAGATAATGTAATTGCAAATTTGCATATATTCATCATTGTTGCGGAGGATGCGGTCGTAGAAGGAACGCTGAAAAATATTTTCTCCTATTTCCTTATTAACAAATCGTTTTAGCGTGGAAACGGTGTGGCTTACAATCGAATTCTGTTTTGTAGGGGACGGCGCCCCCACGAGAACCCCAAAAATCGCAGGGATTTTTGAGGACCCCTATCGACGTCCCATCATTATCAACGCACAAAATTAAATGGATGTGGTTGGGCATAATAACATATTCAACCACGGAAACACCCTTTATATTGCTTGCACAATTCTTGACAAAATGCTTTTCCTGTCCTGCGTGCAAATTGTAATAAAATATGCGCCGCCTCTGCTATAATCGAAGCTTGACATTCGGGTGTTCTTCCTTTTCGGTAATTTATTCTCTTCCATTACTTTTTTGAACGGTCAAGCCTTTCCGGTGTTTGAATAAGTCCCGCCAAATAATCAAGAGAAACATTGAAGTATTTTGCCACTTCTACCATAAATGAAAACGGAGGCTCTCTGTTTCCTACCTCATAATTGCGATATGTGTTCAGCCACATATTAAGAGCCTTGGCAAGCTCCTCTTGTGTCATATCGTTATCTTCTCTCAAATCTCTAATTCTTTGATACATATTCTCAACTCCTTTTTTACATTTTATCATAAAATCATTTGATGTTATTGACAAAAACATCGAATGATGTTATAATAATAAAAATAACACCTTTTGATGTTGGAGGAATCAAAATGAAAGAGATTATAAAAAATTTGTATCGTGGGAATATTTTCCCCACAGAAAAATGTGGAATAGATAACCGGGAAATTAAGCGTCTGACTAAATTGCTTAATGACTCCTATGATAATTTGAAAGCTCTGCTACCCAAAAATTACATTACCCCTGTCTGCCAATTTAAAGAGCTTTCAACCAGCCTGTCAATTCAATATTTTGAGGAATTTTTTACAGAGGGATTTAAGCTCGGCTTTAGGTTAGCGGCAGAAGCTTTACTTGACTGATTTATCGCAAAAAACTCGACCACAGGGTCGAGTTTTTTAGTTATATAGCTCATCTTGTTCCCAATTTTGTGGGTTTAAGATAATGTAATTGCAAATTTGCATATATTCATCATTGCTGCGGAGGATGCGGTCGTAGAAGGAACGCTGAAAAATATTTTCTCCTATTTCCTTATTAACAAATCGTTTTAGCGTGGAAACGGTGTGGCTTACAATCGAATTCTGTTTTGTAGGGGACGGCGCCCTCTGTCAAGAGCAAGATTGTAATAAAATATGCGCCGCCTCTGCTATAATCGAAGCTTGACATTCGGGTGGGCTTCCTTTTCGGCAATTTGTTCTCTACCATTATTTTTTCAAAAAGCTTGTGTATTTTTTGAATGCAAGGCAGGCAAAGATAACGCCGAGGGCAAGGATTGCAATCCAAGAAATTACGGTTGGCCTCCAACCAAAATGCTCGGACACTAAGGCAATACCGTACATTGAAACTGCCGCGCCCACATAGGTGCAGGCGTTGCAAAGGCCGCCCACAGTGGCGGATTTACCTGTTCCTGCAAACCTGCCGGGCAGGCAGGAAATAAGCAAAAAGTTTGATGAATGCATACAAGCGCTTACAAGCCCTGCCAAAATCAGGCAAATAACCCTTGCCGCCGTGTTTTCCACGGTAACAAGGCAGGCAAAGGGGACACACAGCACGGCAGAGATAGCAAACAAAATGCCTGCGCCGCGCACCTCGTTGTTGAACACCCTGCCCTTATGTATAATTCTTACCAAGAAAATGCTGATTATTGAGAAAATCGGCAAGGCGACAGACACCAAAATAGACTCTGAGCTGTCCCTGCCAAACGCCTCACTGTACAGAGTTGGCAGCCAAGACTCAATACCGTCACGCATAAAGCCCATAACAGCTATGCAAACGCAGATATGCAAAATGCCCGAGCCTTTAAGCACCTGCCAAACAGAGCCCTCCACAAGCTCCGCCCTTGGGGCAATTTTAGACACTCCCTCGGGTTTTTCGCCCTTTCCGAGAACGACGCCCATAGCCAGCAAGAAGATTGCGCCCGCCACAAGGCAGAACAGGGTGGAGCTGAAAAACACAGCCTTGTATGACCACCATTTAATGCAAAGCGGCGCATATAGATATAAAACTATGGTTGAAACATGTGCGCCGCAGGTAACTATTAAGTTGGCGGTCACATATTTTTCGTGGCTTAGATTATCCGACAAAATGCGAACAATAGGCGGCCACAAAAGCGCCTGTGCAAAGCCGTTTAAAGCCCAGACAGGTATCATTAAATACTGGCTTGGGACAATTGGCAAAAGCAGGTTGCAAGCAGCCGAAATCATAAGTCCCGAAAACATAAGATATTTTGGCGAAAGCTTATCCCCAAGATATCCGCTGACAAGCTGACCCGCGCCGTAGAAAACGAACAAGGCAGTGCCCACAATCCCCGCCACACCCCTGTCTACCGCGCCGTCCTGCATCATATTCACCATAACAACCGCAAAGGTCTTGCGGGAGAAGTAGCTGGCAAAATACGCAATGGTGCACATAGCCACAATGGCTTTGTTAGAATATTTTTTTATTTCCAAAAACTCATCTCCAAAGATTAATTACAAAAAGTATAATACCACACGCCCACGGGAAAATCAATACTAAAGTATGGAAAATCTTTCCCGATATTCCAAGGGAGATATGCCCACCTCTTTTTTAAAGGTTTTCCTAAAGAAATTCACATCGTCATAGCCGCAAATGGCGCCCACCTCTCTGATTTTCAAGTTGGTTGTGCGCAAAAGCTCCTTTGCGTTGTCTGTGCGCAGCTTAATTATATATTTTGTGGGGGACATTCCCATTTGCTTTTTAAACACCATATTATATGCGGTCATACACATATTTTCCATTTGCGCAAGGCTTGGAATTTTGATCTGAGTGGCGTAATTCTCGTTTACATACCTTATTGATTTTGAAAGGCTTACCCTTTCCGTTTCCCTTTTTCCAATAGCCCTGCCTATTTCAATCAAAAGCCTGTCCAAAAGGGCGGCTAAATCGTAGGTCCTGTATGAATCGTTCCTTGCAAAGCCCTCAAACAGCTTTTGAAACCTGTTAGAAATGTTATTAACGGTAGCAGTCCTATGAATGCTTGGGAAAAGCCCTATTTTATACCGCTTTAGGGTGCTTTCCACATCACCGCCTGTAAAATGCACCCACAAAAAGCTGGCGGTCGCATTTTCGTGCCTGTGCTTATGGGGTGTGTTGGGCGGTACAATTAAAATACTACCGGGCTCAAGCTCCTGCCACTTATCTTGACGAAGCACAGACATTCCGTCAGTTAGCACATATATAAGATAATAATCGAGCCTGCCCCTTTCAATTGAGTGAGTATGCTTTACTCCCGCAATAGATAGCCCTGCGCAATTTACGAAAAGCGGTAGCTCGTTTGAGCTATCATTGCCGTAAAAGGTTGAGTCTTGAATATTCCTTGAATCATAATCCTTTAGATAGTGTCCAAAGCTTTTCATAATCCCTCCGTGTCAAATAATACTCCTATTTTTGTTAAAATATCTCTTTTGCTTTGTTTAATTATAGTGTATCATAAAATCGGACGAAAGTCAAATAATACTTACATAGGAGTTTTTAGAAATGAAGAAAAAACTAATTTTAATGCTTGCTTTGACTATTATAGCTTGCTGCCTTTTTGCACTTGGTGTAAATGCGGCTGCAACCAATGAATTTGGCACAGTTGAAACAAGCGACACAATTGATTTAACCGGAATGGCAGAGGACGATGATGTTTATGTGGTTCTATACGACGGCGCCGAGTATCACACTTACCCATCTCGTTACATTGTTACAAATGCAAACGAGCTAACGTTTAATTTTGAAAAGATAAAAGTATTCGGTAAGGCATATGATGTAACAAGCATCATAAGACTCCAGGTTCCAAGCCATGTTCTAACCTTTCCCAGCGCCTTTGCGTATGGAAAAAACCCAAACATTGTTGAAGTTAGCTTCCCAAGCGATTCATCCCTAAAAAAATTTTCATATGGAACATTTGAGACATGCGAAAAGTTAGAGAAAATTAATATCCCTGCAACAACATCAGAGCTTGGTGGTCATATGTTTAACAGATGCTCGGCTTTAACAGACGTTACATTTGATGCAGGATTTTCGATGACCTCATTACCTAATTCCATGTTTAAAGCTTGTTCTTCTTTGAAAACAATTGTTATTCCTAATTCTGTTACAGAATTAAAGGGCGGAACATTTTATAGTTGCACTTCAATTGAAAAAGTTGTTTTAGGTGCTAATTTGGCAAAAATGGGAAACGATGAATTTGCAGGTGCCGGAAGCGGAACAAAAGCTGTAAAGCTATATGCGCCTGCCAGCCTCTTCGCATCATTGGAAACAATTCCAAGCCGTGTATACACTTGGGATAAAAATCACATGAAAAATGTAACATATTACTTTACAGGAACAAAGGCTCAGGCTGAAGCAATCATTAGTAAAGCAGAATTTGCAAACATTAAAAATGCTAAAGTAGTTGCATGGGATGTGGCAAAGGGCGAAAACCATGCAGATTATGTTGTTTCCGGCTCAAATGTTTTTGTTTACGGCTATAATTATTGTGATGCCTTCTACGGCGGCAACCACGCAATGAGTGGCAATGACACAATGCAGTTTGTAAGCTATTTTGAAAGCATTACATTTGCTGATGTTTGTACAAGAGAGGGCTGCGGCAACACAGTTGTTGACGAGAGCAAGACAATTAACCCACTCTTTACATGGAAGGGCTTCTCAGTAAGCGAGCAGGCTGATGCAAACGGCTGCTACTCTGTAACACAGGGCTTCTATGTAGATATGGAAGCAATCAAGGCTTATGTCGCAATAAAGACAGACTTTGCCTTTGGTGTTGTTGCATCCGTTGGCAAGGAAAACCCAATCAGTGTAGTTGATGGTGAGGTTGTGGCTGACAGCAATGTAATTTTTGCTCCTATTAGCAAGAATTCAAACGGCGAGCTTTCCGTAGTTCATAACTACTTCGATATTAAGGTTACAGGCATTGACGAAAACAACCTTAGCACACAAATCGCATTTAACGGTTATGTTGTTGACGGCGGCGAGATTTACTATCTCCACGCAGGAGAAAC
>JAFTMJ010000016.1 GCA_017452475.1 Clostridia bacterium
AAAACGCTTATTTTAAGATGATTTTGGCTGAGGCTTGACACAGCCATACTAAGTATTGCAAGGAGAGACTCGGTCAAAAGCGCTGAAAATAAACGCTTTTGGCGGGGTTCAACTGGGTCTCTCTCTGCTAGGGGGCGGCGCCCCCACGAGAACCCCAAAAATCTCAAGGATTTTTGAGGACCCCTATCGACGTTCCACCCCAAAGCCTCCACCGGTGGGGGCGAGCGCTTGCGCCGTGCCTTGTGCTGAGGTGGCACCCATAGGGTGACGGAGGGAGCGTCCGTTATTCATCATTCATTCGCCTGTAGGGGAGGAGTCCCACGCAAACCCCAAAAATACAACACCGTGTGTTGATTCCATTCCCGCTGCGCAGAATTCCATACACACCTTCGGCGTGATTTCATACAACACTCCGTGTTGATTAAAATTCCGCATTTTCCCCCGTAGCCTCCACTTGTTAAGGGGAGGTGTCAACGCAGTTGACGGAAGGGTTATTCATTTTGCATTTTCATTTTCTCCCACCGTCGCAAGTTGACTTGTCAACAATTCCACCTTGTATCACCGATTTTCTCTCCAAATCCGCCGTTTTTATTGATTTTGTCATCAATTTTTAACGAACCAACACCATTTCCCACCTCGTGAACCTCTCTTTTGTTTATTTTGTCAACAATTTCTTAAGTTCCCCGAAAAAAATTAAAGGAGATTTATTATGGCATACACAAACTTTATCCCATCTGTATGGGAGGAATCTATCAACAGAGAGCTTGAAAGAGCATGCGTGTTCCTCGAGGACTGCAACCGTCAGTACGAGGGCTTAGTATCAAAGAAGGGTGACTCCGTTCACATTCTCGGCGTCGGCAAGCCAACAATCAAGTCAATCGACCGTGCAAACGCAAGCGGTGAAATTGACGAGGCAGAGGAAATCGACGATACCTCTGTTATCCTAAACATCAACCAAATCCGTTACTTCAACTACAAGGTAGGTGATATTGACAAGGCACAGGCGGTTGGAGGCTTAATGGACGCGCTTTCTGCGGAAACAAGCGAAGGCTTGGCTAACGAAATGGACAAGTATATCGGCAATTTGGTAACCGATTCCTCCGTTGAAAAGCTTACCGCAGCCGCAACCGTTGTTACAAAGGACAATATCCTTTCAATCCTTGATGACGCAATTCAAAAGCTCCAGGAAAACGACGTAAATATGGCTTCAGGCATTACAGTTACAGTATCTCCCCGTTTCTACAAGCTCTTTAAGCAGGCTTATATCTCTAAGGACACAAGCAACTCCGAGGAGCTAAGAAACGGCAAGGTGGCAATGTACGGCAATGTAACAGTAAAGCTCTCAAACAATGTGGCAAGAACCGACAGTGGCGCCACCGACAACATTATGCTTCGCACAAAGCGTGCTATCGCATTCGTTAACCCGGTCACCCACACCGAGGCGTACCGCCCGGAAAAGTCCTTCGCCGATGCAGTTAAGGGCTTTGCTCTCTTCGACGGCAAAGTTGTCCGTCCAAAGGAAATCGTAAACATCAACGTAAAGTACGCATAAAAGAGCGCAAACGGCTTTTTTGGTAAAAACCTAACAAAATAAGCTGTCCAACCATTACAAAAAACGCACTCTTGCATAAAATATAGGCTTAATAGCCTCTATAAGCCTCAAAAACCGCCGAAAACGGCGGTTTTTGTGTTTCTTATGCATTTCCACGCTCAAAACCAAAGCGGCAAAAATTGGAGCCTTCACACTCCCCACAAAGCGCCCAAAGAGTGCGCCGCACACCAAAACAATCCTTTTCTTGCCTCAGACACCAAATTTCGCATATTTATTCAATCTTAAAGTATACGCATTTTTTACCTAAAAAACCATTTTTGCCGACCCTGTGTCGATAATTCCACTTTTAATAAATTCAATCGCGCTAAGCGCTGCCGCATATTTATGCGCATATTTGTATATTTATAAACAATTTCGCGGCAAAAACGAATTAAAAGAGAATATTCATTCAACATACCTTTAACAGCACGAAAAACTCATAAAGCAAGGCAGAAAACGCCGTTTTCGCGCAACAAGCACGCTTCCGCCCCTCAAGCTCCGTAAGCAGCACCAATACTCCAAATTTTAAGCAAAAATCCTGCCAAAAGGCAAATATTGCAATCAATAAAGCCCGTTTCCGTCAAGCCTCGCCCATTTCCATACATTTAAGCAAATTTTCACCCAAATCAGCTAATTTCCCCAAGCGCCATTCGACCACCTGCGCCATTTGTACATAGTATAATGAAATCAACAATAAATAACCGAAAGGACAGAAAAAATGAAAGAATTGCAAGCAACCATCCCAACCCCCACCCTAAACTCAATCTTTTCAGCAAAAGAAACCGAAAAGACAAACGAAGCAGAAAAAGTCGAGTCAAAAGCCACCCACGGTAAAATCGGCACCCTAAGCACAGGCATCCAAAACGCAAGCACCCTAAACGCAGACATCCAAAGCACAGACATCCAAAGCGCAGGCATCCAAAACGCTGGCAACCAAAACGCAGGTATCCAAAGGGCAGGCACGCAAAACAAAGCAAGCCAAACGCCTTCCAAGGGAACAAAAAACCAACGCGACAGTTCCAAGCCATCAACCATAGAGCATATCGACATCGAAGCCATTCACCCCAACCCCAACCAGCCACGAAAGGAATTTTCCGAGCCCTCCATCCTGAAATTAGCAGACAGCATTAGGCAACACGGCATAATACAACCGCTAACTGTACGAAAATTGGGACACTATTATGAGCTTATAGCGGGCGAACGCCGCCTAAGAGCCGCAAAGGAGCTAAACCTCCCCACCGTTCCCTGCATAGTCACAGAAGCAACCGATGAAGCCTCTGCCCAAATGGCAATAATAGAAAACCTAATAAGAGAAGACCTAAATATCTTCGAGCAAGCCGCCGCAATCAGCACATTGATAGATACATATAGTCTAACCCAAGAGCAAGTAGCAGAAAAGCTCTCAAATAGCCAATCTTACATAGCCAACAAGCTGCGCCTGCTGCGCTTTTCTGCAGAAGAGCGCTCAATAATACTAAACAACAAGCTAACAGAACGCCACGCAAGATGCCTGTTGCGTATTTCAGACTCAGAAACCCGAGCAAATATCCTAAATAAGATAATAAACGAAGATCTAAACGTGGCGCAAACCGAGGAGTTAGTCTCATCAGCCCTTAACCAAGCCCCAAAAGTCCCACTAAGCCCTTTAAAACAAACAAGACCCTATACAGACATCCCATCCTTCATTTCCGCCCTAAATAGAGCCTTAGACAACGCCAAAGCAGGTAATTTATCAATAAAAACAAGGAAAATAGTAGGCGAAGAGTTCACCGAACTCACAATAATACTCCCAAACACCCAGCAAAACAGCAAATAACAGTCCAAATCGCAAAATAGTTCAGAATAATTACAACACAATCCCTCTTTACAACTTTCCCATTACCGTCCTTTTTTGCAGCTCCCCAACATACCCTTCTTTACAAGCATCTAAACACCGTCTTCTTTGCAGATCTAACACCATCTTCTTTGCAGTTCCAACACCACCTTTTTTGCAACTCCAGCACCATCCTTCTTTGCAGTTCACACACCATCCCTTTTACAGATCTAACACCATCAGCTCCAGCCTCCATTCTTTTACAGCTCCAGTGCATCCTTATTACATATATCACACCATCGTTTTTGTTGCTCCAGCACCACCTTTCTTTGATGCCGCGTGCCCTTTTTGCAGCCCATAACCTTAGCAGCCGCCTTACGATCACAAAATGTTTCACGTGAAACATTTTGCTACTATTTCCGCCCTAATTGTTTCACGTGAAACATTTTTGCACGGCTTTTATATATAAATCTCTGTTTTTTCGTTTGCCGATTGTTTCACGTGAAACATTTATTGCTTTTTCTCGGCCAAAATGTTTCACGTGAAACATTTTAGATTTGCACATTTTTCCGGGCAAATCGCTGGCAATTCATCATTTTTGCTTTTCCCACCCTTCCTATTTCAGCGAGTAGCAGGGTTATTTGCATTCCGTTTTAATCATTAGCTGTCAAGTTTGCAAGGGAGGCTGCACATCCATTATCTTGCACGATGTTTTGTTAAATTCATTAAATTTCTATTGATTTTCCATTAATTGCGTGTTATACTTTTAATAGACATCCGTTTTAAACGCATCAAAGCCTTTCAATTTGCTGCTATATAGCTCGTATTGTAACCTTAATGTTATCTATAATCGATGTTTATGGGCAAGCTGTTGTTTGCCAACACACAATCAAGATAACAGGTTGTGTTGTTCAGTACACAAGTTAACAGCAGCCAGCCATAATCGAACCCGTCCTGTAACACAACAAGACGGAGCTTTCCAACCAATAAAGACTTGAAAGTGCTGTCTGCGTCTTTCTAAATCGAAACTTTCTCGCCTATATGCGCTCTTTAGCAGGTGATACGCAATTTTCAAGCGAACAAATGGGCAAACTTAGACAAGTTAAAAAATTTCAAGCAAACAAATAAAGCGGCTTAGACAAGTTAAAAAATTGCAGGAGATTAAAAAATCAGCACGTGCTTTTTAATGCAGTTTGTAATAAGGCTTTTATTTGTTGCTCCAAATCGAGATCAATTAAGGTTGTTTGCAGCGGCTGAAGCTGCGTGGTGTTTTGAGTTGGTGGTTTTGTGTGATTTTACGGTAATCCTAATATATTTGTCACATAATTTTTAAGGAGGAAAATCAATGGTAAAGAAGGTTGGTGGATTTGGCAAGGGTGGACTTGATTCACTGTTTGCCGAGAATTACATAGAAAATGTTGCTGCAACTGCAACGGTTGAGGGTCCAAATACGCTTAGATTGTCTGAAATCGAGCCTAACAGAGATCAGCCAAGAAAGTACTTTGACCAGGATGGGCTGCAAGAGCTTGCAGATTCCATTAGCAAGCATGGTTTATTACAGCCTATTATTGTAAAGGAAATTTCAGGCGGATTTTATCAAATTATTGCAGGTGAACGCCGTTGGAGAGCATCTAAGCTTGCAGGACTGCTTGAGGTTCCTGTAATTATTATGGATGCGGATGATTTAAAGGCGGCTGAAATTGCTATTATTGAGAATATTCAACGCGAGGATTTAAATCCTTATGAAGAGGCATCTGCATATAGTGCCTTGATGGTGCATCATGATTTGACCCAGGAGCAGGTTGCCGAAAGGGTTGGAAAGAGTAGAAGCGCCGTTGCAAACAGTCTAAGGCTATTGGATTTGCCTGATGAAGTGCTTGAGATGCTAAAGACAGGTGATATTTCCGCGGGTCACGCAAGGGCTCTATTGGGTCTTAAAAACAAGGATGCGGTTGTTGATGCGGCGCAAAAGATACTTACCCACTCGTTGACGGTTCGTGATATTGAGGTGCTTGTAAAGAAGCTCAACAAGGAGTACGAGGACAAGCTGCGAAAGGAAAACGAGCCTCCCGCAACCCTTGATAGTATTGTTAATTACAGCAAGGACCTTGAAAAGAAGGTTATGTCAATTATCGGCAAGAGAGTTAAGATAATCGACAAGGGTACAAACAACAGATTTATCCAGGTTGAATATGTTGATAACGAAGATTTGGATGAGCTATTAGAGAAGATTTGCGGCCCTAAGTTCAAGGAAGATTAACTATGGGATTGTTTTTATCTCTGTCCTTTAGGGCGCCTGAGCTATTTGTTTGGTGTATTTGCCTTGGCTTTAACATTGCAATGGTTGCGGCGTACATCATAAAGCGCGCTGAGGGTGAATTAATTAAGGGTCTTTTGGACAAGGGCGCTACAAGCGAGGAAAACGCATTTACCTTAGGCGAATTAGGGCTTGAAAAGAAAAGGCTAATCAAGCTATTTTTAAGGGATGGCAGCACCTTACGGCGAATGGTTGTTGCCGTTGGCGGCGAAAGAGGAGCTGTTGAAAAAGGAGCACAGCAGGGTAGGCAAGAATTGGACTTTTGCTCTGTTCGGTTTTACATTCCCGAAAGCATGATGAGAAAGGCTAACTCTATGAAAAAGGGTGTGCTACGATGGTACTTGTTGCCCATATTTGCCGTTGTTTCTGTGGGTATTTCAATAGGAATTACCTACCTTATACCTATTTTCCTAAACTGGTGACATTCGTTGACTTGTCAACAAATAGTTTTTGGTTGATTAACCTCAATACAGTAAATAAAAAAGCTGCTGCAAATTGCCAAATAGCAATTTGCAGCAGCTTTTTATTTTAACGCAGGCAAGGCAACATCGTCATTTCCTCTCTGAAGCTGTACAGAGGCTCAAAAGGCGGCGTTTTCTGCGTTGAGAAGCAATATAAGCTTCAAGCCCTAAACCGCCGATTTGCAGCGCCGCAGGCGGCGTAACCGAGTTGGTCTGCTCGCATTTAAAGCGTAGGAGGCTTTGAAGTATTAGTTGTTAGTCAGGGCATCAAGCAATATTTTTATTCCAAGACACATTCCGTATGTAAAGGCTGTTTCTTGTACATATAAAAACAAGTCGCAATGCCAAATGGTTTTTAGTGTTTTTGACAAAAGAAAAAGCCATATAGATTTACTCTATACAGCTTTTCTGTTGTTTAACTGAAAAATAGTTTGCCCATATCTATTAAGATATTTCCACTTCCGTCATCTTTTTGCTCAATCTCATAATTAGCAGCTTGACCCGATGAAGCAGTTAGAATATCTTCTGTTTCTATAAGAGCCATTTCATATTTTGGTGCTATATATTTCATTGTGTTATTTCTTCTGTTGATGGCTTTCCTACAATATCGTTATAGGAAATAAAGCAGTATTTTTCATTTTCTAAAGGTGCGCCAAACTGGAGATAGGAATATTCTGTTTTTTCGCCATCTGTTACAGCTACATATGCACCCATAGCAAGCTTGACATCCTTATACTCGTCTGTAAAGCCAACTATTTTAAGCTCAAATGCTACAAATTCATAGTTTGTAATTTCAGCATTGATAACACCGTCTGCTACCGTGCCATCCTCTGCAAATACATCATTATTACCAAGTCTGCTTTGCAATACTGCAAATACACCATATTTTAAGGTTTTGCCCATTGCTTTTTCGTATTCTGCAATAGCTACATTGTTCACAGTAAAGCCAATCGCAATTCCACCTCTGCCATCTTCCGGTGCTGAATAGCCGAGACATGTAAAGAGTGCTGGTGCTTTCTCGGTTACATTGTATGTGCAGCCCTCGTTATTACACTTTACTGTTTTTGCACCTTCCTCTGCATAATTTGAATATGTAATTGTTACGCTTGTATTTCCATTAACGTGGCTAACAACTGTCCCACCACACACTGAGCAAATGCCAATGCAAGCATTTGCTGTTGCATTCAATGTCCCGTGTTCTACATTGTTATATGAACAGGAGCTATATTCATAAACTAAATACTTTCCGCTCTTATCACTGAGCTTCTCATATTCAGAATAGGGGATTTTGTTTGCATTGACAACATCCCAAAACGGCGCATTGTTTGATTTGCTAACTCTTGAAAGGAATGTGTTTAAATTTTCAAGAGAGCCAACATAATAAATTTTTTCAAGATTAACTGCTCCTGCAAAGGCATTCAACTCAACCTCAGAAGGACCGGCAAACCAAACATCTTTAAGTGTTGAGCAGGAGTTAAAGGAAAACTTTGCAAGCCATGTAAGTGTTGTTGGAAACTTTATACCTGTAATTGGCACACCTTCAAAGTTTCCTTGACTAATGGTACCTTGTCCTACCGTTGTAAGCTTGGTTCTTGACAAATCAAGTACCTGTCCCTCGAAAAGAGAGCTACAGCCACAAAATGTTCCGCCGTAATCATATCCTGATACGGCACCTATTCTGTCAAGCTCGGTTAAATCTGAAATATTTATGTACTTCAATTTGTTGCACCAATAGAATGCCTTACCACCAATTTGCGTAGTATCAAGTCTTAAATAAGCATATTCAAGTCTCATTTGACCGCCAGGATTTTTATTGTCTCTGTTAAAGGTTTCTTGTATTTTGGTCATTGGCTGAATTCCCTCTTGGTTAGGGTCAGTATCAAAGGCAATATCATCATCCATAATGTTGAAAACTACAATGTCCGCATTATATCCGATTATAGATCCCCCGCTATATATATTGACCTTCGCAAGAGCTGTTTGTCCTCTGTTAGTTTCAGTAAAGTATACTACTCTTACTCCGTTATCCCCATCCTCAATATCATCAGCGCGAATACATTCGTATATGCTTGCCCCTGTTTCTGTATTTGCTCCTTTTATCCACCAAATCAGAGCGTTACCCTCACTGTCAAACAAGTTTAGCTCTGTTCCGTCATCAAGTGTAACCTTTTCTGTTTTGTCCACATTGCTATGTACATCAGCGGACACCGCTAACGCAAAGAAGCATGCAAGAACAGCCACCATAGCAATTACCAATAACAATTTTCTTTTCATTGTTTTTCTCCTTTATAAAATATTATTAAATACAACATTGTATTTTTTTAGCGTCATATTCGGGATAGAGACGAACCTCATTTCCCAGCATCCAACCAACACATCGGTTTTTATCGGTAAATATCAGTCTTGTATCATTGGGATAATGTAAAAGTGCGTGTTCAATATATGATACGTTACCAATATCAAAGTCTATGCCACGGTCAAAAAATGCAAATTTTAAAAGACAGTCTATTTCGTGTCGCCACTCTAATGTGGCTTTTTTACAAATTAAAGTATCACTCGGCTCATAATACATATCGCATAAACTACGGAAGTTTTTCGGTGTATCACCAAGCGGCATAAACATAGGCCCCCAATTCGCTCCCTCTCTAACTCTTAAAAAGTCGTACGCCTCATACATTTTGCCCGGGCGCTCCCCTGCAGTACAGCATAATACGAGAGGCTTATCACTTTGTAGCATTAAATCCTTGTACCACATTTCAAGCAGTCTTTTACCAATTCCCTTGCCACGCATTTCCTCTTGTGTGAAAAAGTGACCAAAGTTGCCGATGGCATTTTCGTGTCTGCCCCAACCGTTCCAAAGACGTGAGACGCAAGCACCGTTTTCGTGAGCTATATAATATCTGTCAATGCTTTCCTGACACGTGCCGCCTGACACGCGTATTCTTAACATATCTGCATAAGCCACGCCTAAATCTAAATCCTTTATCATATTAGAAAGCGCTATGCCTGCTTCGTTTAGCCCATTTTCCGGCAAATATATATCAAATTTCATATTGTCCTCCTACCTCACAAATAAAATCTTGTTTCCGTAAGGTGGTAAATCAAAGGTAAATCCACGCTCTGCATTTTCCATCATATCAGTTGCAAGAGTGCAATTTCCCTCAAAGCCAACAGTGACGTTGATAGGCTCTTTGGACGTATTTACAACAAAGGCAAGAATTTGTGCTTTGCCATCAAGGGATGTGTACTTATAGTAGCTTGTTTTTACATTTTCATTGGAGGAGGATACTTTATTTTTCCAATACGGCATCCACACGGAGTTTGCAATAGGAAAAGCATCAAAAATTTTCCACACCTTACTCATAAGCTCTAAAGGATACTCAATATCGTTAGGCCGTGGTAATATTCCATGCAATAGTGCACAGGACAGTGCATCTTCAAATTTCCAATACGGACGTCTTTCATATGCTAAAAATTCAGTAGGCACGCCCATATTTTTGCCGGTGTATTCCGTACGGAAGAAATCAAGGTCGATATGAGTCATCTTACCCTGCATAAGTTCAGATTGCAACGTTTCACCACACCAAATTTGGTCAACATAAGGCAAAACAGTGAAGTTTAGCAGTCCGTACATATGAACGTTTATATGTCCGCCTCTTGATTTAACCTCCTTATATAGCTTTCTGAAAAGTTCTCTTATTGAATTAATAGGATAAGTACCGCAAAGTGTACCGTCACTATCATACCAACCGCATCCGTGGTCGGTGTTGTAGCATAACCTTGGATTAGCAGTGCTATCTAAATAAACTCCATCAATATTGCAATCGTCCATTATCTTTGCTATACCATCAACAAAATAGTCGGAATAGTCACTATTATAGCATACAGAAAGTGCCCTTTGATAAGGCACACGCCACCAACCGCCGCCATATTTACCATCTTTATTTTTGTTGACAACATTGCTTGATAACTGACTCCAAACAGTTGACATTGTTGATATTTCGTAACCAAAATAGGTGTAAACCTTAATTCCTCTTTTGTGGCACTCGTCCACAATGTATTTCAGTTGTGCTTCTGTGTATTCCGAAAGCTCAAAGAAGTTCTGGGACTTGTTCCATTTTTCGTGCAAGATAAGTGTATCTACACCCTTTTCCTTTAATTTATCAAAACGGTTATTTTGACTTAAAAAGTCCCTATAATTGCCTTTAATTTTAATGCCGCAATCCAAATGAAGGGCATTGTGAATATAAGGATTTTTTGGGAAGGGCTTGACGGGGGTTGCATAAAAGCCAAAATGAAAATCAATGGGAGCAAAACAGGCAAAGCCCTTTTCCATATCTCCCGTCCATGCTGTTGGATGGCTGTCTAACAGGTGTATTCGGAGTAGTGTTTCCTCCTCGGTGCAAATAACCTCTATTGCCTTTTTTTCGTTGGCGCATTGCCAATGTCTGTCACATTCGGCATACCAGCCAAGACCCTTTTCCTCGTTTCCAAGCCAAAAAATAGGCTTGAAGGGAACGAAAAATCCGTCCTTGGGAATTACACCGCTGCCTGATGTTGAGGACCCTTCAATTACTGTTAAGTCGTGGCAGTATTTTTCTCCACCCGGGTGCATATGATAGAGCTGACCTATTTCCCTTTTCAGAGGAATTTCAAGCCACAGCTTATCTAATTTGAAGCTCAAGGGCTTAACATCGTCTACTCCAAGCGCCTGAGCGACGGTCAATCCCTTTGGCATAAGCTTTAAGTCAATATCGCATCCACCGTCAAAGCCTATCTCTGTGCAAAAATCCACTATGAAGCGCTCTGATTGCTTACAGCCGCAAATAACCGTTTTTTCATCACTGCGGCTTTGTATAAAGCTTTCGCTTTCGTTTGTTAAATAATCGGTTTGGAATTTGGCGCATACGCCATCCTCCTGTAAAACAAGACGCATAGGAGATGCTAAAAGCTCCTGTCCCTCGGCTATAACAGAGGTAATCATTCCGTCCTCGCCGATAGTGTAGCTTCTGCCTACCACGTCTGCCTTATGTGTAAGTCCCTTCGTTTCTACTCTTACGGGAATAAACGGGCTTGGTATTTTCATATAAAGTCTCCTTGCTTAGTGCATTCTAAAGTCAAGTGAATGCGGAATTGGGTATTTTTTCAAAATCTCATTGTCGGTAATTTCGTTGGCAGATCGATTTTCATCCCTTGCTATAACAGAGCGATAAAGATCACACCAAATTGCGGAGATTGAATACTCTCCCTCTCTGATGTCGGGAATTACAAGGTTGGAGGAAAGAATTGCTTTTGTTTTTTCAAGCTCTCCTAATTCTACGAAGCATTTTGCACGGTACATCTGTATGCGACCATTTGATACGCATTCCGACAAAGCCAAAAAGTCTTTATATCGTTTTGCTTTTATAGAAATCTCGCCATACAAAATAAGCAACGAAATGTCGTTTTTTTCTAAATTCACTGCTTGACAAATATATTCATAACCCTTTTGAATATTATCCTTCAAGTTAACTTCTATTTGCGCAAGGCAAGCAAGTGCAAGATACTCGTATTTTCCCTTTACGGACAAAAATTCCGCCTCTGCACGTTCAAGCATTTTATTATTTACGGCTATTACGCCACCCATATAATGGTCGTAATCATTTTTTTGAGTTTTCTTATCAATCAAGTTTAAATATCTTGAATCAATAGTATATTCAAGTCGCTGTTCTTTGGGTATAGGTGCTTGATTTATCAAGGTCGCAAAATAATTGTTATTTTTGTCCTTAAATTCTGGGAAATTACATATTGTTGGCGCTTCACTTGGCTCAAGCATTTTTGCCAAAGCCCCACGCTCCGAGCCGTAAATTACTGGCTCATAGCTTTCTTTTATATCGAAAAAGTCACCAAACTCGCAATCGTGTGCTAATCTATCAATTTCCTTGCACACGTCATTATAATTATCGTCTTTACATTTTACTGTAACGGAACGATAGCATTCGTTCCATGAAACAATTTGTCGTGCATCCATTGGAATATGTTCAAATTGGGTTTTGGCAAGCCCCGCCTGAATTTCCGCATACTCACCACCGTCCGTTAACCAATCATTCCAATGCTTTCCGCCTTCAGTGTTACCCCAAACGAAAAGTTTTCTGCCCACAAGAGTTTTATCTGAAAGCTGTAATAAACCCGTTCCATCGTTTTCAATTGACGCAATCCACTTTTTATTTTCCTTTGGAATATCAAAAAAGTAGTCCTTTGCTACCAACGCATTTGCAGGATAAGATATGTCGTTTCCGTTAATTGTAGGTATTTTATCATAGGATATTTCATAACCACCGTTTATATAAGTAGTTATATAACTTTTATCAGTTGGCACAAACACCCGTGTTTCTTTCGTTTGAGGAATAGCAATATTTGACCACCAATAAAGATATGTGGGGGAATGTCTTGTGTTTTCAATAGAAATATTAATACGCAAAGTGTCTTTGTACAATCCTGCTCGAATAACGTAGGCAAGACCTCGTATTGCTTCGTATTCGTACATTTTTAATATTTCATCGCCGTCCGAATTAATTTCTCGACAAGTGAACAACGGCGAGCACGTAAAATGCGAATGACCTCTAACACCTATATTCCATTCTACACCTCCGGCAAACCAAGCGTTGCGTAGTGCAAGGTTAGCAAAGATAATTGCCTTGTTTTTATATAATAGCTCTTTTTTTAATTGCTTATCGTAAAGCGACCAAAGTCTGCCACCAAGGGTTGGCAAAAAGGTTGCTCGTATATGCTCGTTTTCTAAAATCGCTGCCGGAAATTGACGTTCTTTTAATTCTCTGCCATAAATAGATTGCATTTTATAAGGAAGCACCGATGGTACCATTCCTTGACCTATGTAAAGGCCGTGATTATTAGGTATATTTTCGTTTAGTTTAAAAGTCGGAAGCGAGTTGCCACCTTTTATGTCAGGAATATCAGATTCCCTTGGCAAATCTGCTGAAAGCAACAAAATAGATTCAAATTTCAGCATTATAGCCTCCTTAAAAATTGCTCACATTGTATATTATAAATACTTTTTACCAATTGTATTATAACAAAAAAGCCGTATGGTTACAATAAACCAAACGACTTTTTATTTTGTACCAAACGACTGTAATTATCATTGATACATTTCACGGTATCTTGATGGTGAAATGCCTTTAGCCTTCGTAAAATTTTTCGTAAAGTGAAATATATCGCAATAACCAAGCTGCTCAGCTATTTCATTAAGCTTAAAAAAGCCACTTCGAATAAGAATTTCCGCCTCTTCAATTCTAAGCTTCTCACGGTAACGAGTTAGCGACATTCCATAAGTACGTAAAAAGCACGCGCGCAAATATGATGTGCTGATATTGCATTGTTTTGCAATATTTTCAACCGACAAATTCTCTCTAAATGTTCTTCTTACGATTTTTTCCGCAGCTATTGCTTCTTTATTGGGTAAATTCGCACTCGGCTCTAACATACTCAATAGCTCTACATACAAATTTGTAAGCAAAATTCTACTCTGTATAATGGAATTTTCTTCATGCGAAAAGAATGTTTTTTCAATCACACGAAATTGTTCAACCATTTCTGAATTTAAATGTAAAAGTTGAGGGAAAATATATCCTTTTTCAAAACCGTCAAAATGGATATCAAATGCGGAAGTGATATATGTCCCCCCTTGAGGTAGGTTAATATGATAGTGATATCCACGTCCAAGAAGAATTACATCACCCGGCACATATGGATATGTGTTACCTTCGTTATCAATAAAAGTTCCTTCACCGTCTATTAAAAGGACAAACCCGTCCCATTCTCTTGAACTGTTTTCAAACTGAAAGCATTCCTTTTCTGTTTTTTTTACAACCGTATAAATGCGTCCAATAAAGAAGTCGTTGTACGAAATCATATTTTCCTCCTTTGCATACAAAGCTTTCTTTTGTACTATTCGATTTTATTATATCATAACCAATACAGTTATTCAATGAATTCTTGAAATTTGTTACCAAAAGATAAACGCCAATATTTTATTATATAAGCTAATGCAAAGCAAAACTTAAAGCCACTCTTTCAAGTGGCTTTGAAGTATTAGTTGTTAGTCAGGGCATCAAGCAATATTTTTATTCCAAGACGCATTCCGTATGTAAAGGCTGTTTCTTGTACATACAAAAACAAGTGGCAATGCCAAATGGTTTTTAGTGTTTTTGACAAAAGAAAAAGCCATATAGATTTACTCTATACAGCTTTTCTGTTGTTTAACTGAAAAATAGCTTGTCCATATCTATTAAGATATTTCCGCTTCCGTCATCTTTTTGCTCAATTTCATAATTGGCAGCTTGACCCGATGAAGCAGTTTAAATATCTTCCGTTTCTACAACAGCCATTTCATATTTTGGTGTTACATATTTCATTGTGTTACCTCTTCATCAGTTGAAGGAGCACCGACAATGTCGTTATATGAAACAAAGCAATATTTTTCATTTTCGTTAGGTTCGCCACCCTGCATATATGAATATTCTATTGTTTCACCGTCTGTTACAGCTACATATGCGCCCATTGCAATTTTCGCATCCTTTTGAGCATCTGTTTCAAAGCCGATAATCTTAATTTCAAATGCGGCGGTTGCGTATTGTGTTACATCTGCAACGATAGCGCATTGATTTGCCTCACCGTTTACGAATATATCGCTGCCGTTTAGCTTATCCTTCAAGGCTGCGAAAACGCCGTAGGAAACGGTTTTGTTTGTTGCTTTCTCGTAATCGATAATGGCTGCGCTGTTTACAGTAAAGCCTATTGCAATTCCATCCGCGCCATTTTCAGGTGCTGAGTAGCCTTGACATGCAAATAAGGCATTAAGTGCTTTCTCTTCGTATGCGCTACATTTTGTACATCCTGTTCTTACATAACCCTCTTTCATATAGCCAAGTGGGTATTCAACAACTGTTTGATTGTCGTGTGCGCTTGCTGCTTCAAGAACTGCATTACATCTTGTACAGATTAATGGTGTTGTGCAATCGCCATCCTCCACTGCATCATGAACACTATTATAAAACGCTTCACAGGTATTAATACCATATACAATATAGTTCTTGTCGTAATCAACTGTTCTATCTGGGAACTTTGCGTTAAACTCTGCGAGTGAAATAATTTCAGCAGTTGTAATTCTGTCATTTCTTCCACAGCTTGTAACCTTTGTTACAAACGCGTTTTTAAGATCAGTTGCCTCATCAAGTGTGCCATCAAAGAAGAATGCAACCTTTTTGTAGGTGCCTTGAATAGCGCTATCAGCTGTTGTAAAGAAGTGACATTGGTTGCTTCCAATTCTTTCAGGGTCAAGAGCCTTTGATAAATATACATTCTTCAAGGCAAGACAGTTATATAAGAAGCTTCCATGGTCCTCGCCTGCGTCATTTCTGCCCCAGTTCATAAACTCAACGCCTGCACCAAGGACAACTGTTTCTAACTTTACACATCTATCAAACATACGAATTGATAGTGTTTTAACGCTATTTGGAATCTTTATATAGGTAAGATTTGAGCAATAAGCAAACATATACTTTGGAAGTGCTGTTGTTGTTGAATCCTCGTGGAAATTAACTGTTGTAAGATTTCCACAATTTGAGAAAACACCTTCCTTTGAAAGCTTTCCGTCCTCACCCATATTAAACTGTGCGTTTTTAGGAATAGTTATCTCTGTGATTTTAGTTCCTGTAAAGGCAGCGTGGCCGATATATGTGCACTGAGAATTGTCGCTAAATGGATTGGACACAATTGATGTTCCATAGAACGCATAATCACCAACATATGTAACAGAATCCGGTAATGTAATGTACTTTAAATTTGCAAAAGCCGGTGAATTGTTTACAGCACGGAAGGAGCCGGCTGTAATTGTTTTAAGCTGTGAATTGTTTGCAAACTCAATTCTTTCAATAGTTGTACAGCCTACCAAAATGTTCATAGCATTTAATTCTGTCACTCCTGCAGGAATAACAAAGCTTGTAAGATTCTTGCATGCACCAAAGGCTTGGTCGCCTATTGTTGCTTTAGAATTCATTGTAAATGGGGACTTATCAAGTCCTGCTAAATAAAACGCAAAGCTTCCAACCTCCTCAACTGAATCAGGAAGAACAAGCCCTTTTAAGCTTACGCACTTATTAAAAGCATACGGACC
The DNA here is from genome assembly GCA_017452475.1 of Clostridia bacterium. Lineage (GTDB taxonomy): Bacteria > Bacillota > Clostridia > Oscillospirales > CAG-272 > RGIG2000. Next base: position 16,357 of record JAFTMJ010000016.1, read on the forward strand.
TATAACCTTAAGCTCTGACTCCGGATGGAAATTAACTCTTGCAAGCTGTTCGCATCCCAAAAATGCAGAGCCATCTCTTTCACCCTTACCATTAATTGATTGAACGGTTTTTGGAATGTTAACCTCTCTTAGGTTCTTTGCGTGGTAAAATGCAACGTTTGTAATTTCCTCTGCAGGAATTTCAAAAGGAATATCGCATACCAAAACCTTTGTGTTTTGAACAATTCTTTCATTTAAATCAGTCAAGGTATTAGGAAGATAAAGGAACAATATTTCTGTTGAATTATAGTCGTAGCTATAAATATTGCCTACCCTGTAACCGCTATTTGCCAAATTAAGTGTTTTTATTCCACTATCATATGGGAAATTAACAGATACAACATTATACTGTGTAACAGGGGCGCCCTCTGTTCCGCCATAGCTATATTGACCACTATCCGAAATTGTAAAATACTTTTCATCTGTTGTTGAAACGCATTTTACAGTTTTGATTGTGTCGTTACCGCTTGTTGTTGTTGCGGTAACATACCAAGTGAGTGCGTTTCCGTTTGCATCGGTCTTTGGAAATTCTCCTTGGTAAGTATCAATCAAGGTGTGATTGTCGTAGATTGACACCTTTGTTTCATATTGAAAGATTGGTGTTTCGCTATTTCCTTCCTCGTAATAGTACACTGTTGCACTTGCTGAAATTACAAATACAAGGGCAAAAAGTAATGTGAGGAAAAAGGTAAATAAAATTTTTCTTTTCATTTGTTTTCTCCTTTTTAAATTATTTTATATTAAAAAAATCATTTGATAAAAGGGTGCACAAAGCCCCTTATCAAATGGCAAATTTAACTATTTTATTGTACGCAAAAATTACAGAGCTAAGCTCTGTTTGTCTATAAGAGATTATCCCATTGTTTTTCATTTGTGTCAACCTCTTTTTATAAATTGTCTATTTATTTTAATATAACATAAACCTATATAAATTTCAAGTGTTAGTGTAAATCTTTAAGAAAAAGCCGTATAGAGTAAAATCCATACGGCTTTTTATGATTATTCAATTGTTATGTGTGAAGCGATTTATTGCGCAGAATTTTCTACAATATCGTTAGCCTTACGGGCAGAGTGCCCAAATCCGTGAGCCTTTGTCCGACCTTTGCCTTGAAAGTTTTTATCTGTTGAAAGGCTCCGTCTATTATGTGTTACAGACGGGTTCGATTCCCGTAAGGCTAAGATATATTATTTGACATTTCTGCAATTTCATATTATAATAAAATCAACGGAATTTTCTGAGCTATATCGGAAGAGTAAATTTTAATAAAACAGAAATGAAGGAATAATTATGAAAATCGGACTTTTTACTGACTGTCATTACTGCAAGGCGGAATATTTGGGACCAACCCGCCGCCCAAGCCTGTCGATGAATAAAATAAGGGAAGCGATGGATGAATTTAAGTCTAAAAATGTGGATATGGTGTTTTGCTTAGGCGACTTGACAGACCACGACGAAAGCAGCACCAAGGAAGAAATCATCGGTTGCTTTAGGGAGGCTATGAGGCTTATTTGCTCCTATGATATTCCGTTCTATCTTGTCCCCGGCAACCACGACTATCTTGTTATGACCGCTGACGATATGGAAAGAGAAGCGGGCTTTAAGGCTCCCCCTTATACCGTTGAAGCAGGGGCTTACAAATTCATTGTGCTTGATGCCAATTACCGTTCAAACATGGTTCGGTTTGACACGGCGGGGGTGGATTGGACTGACGCTAACCTGCCGCCCCACCAAGTAGAGTTTTTGAGGACAGAGCTGAACAACACAACAATGCAATGTGTTGTTCTTGTTCACGAAAATCTCGACCCCTGTGTGGATAAAATGCATATTATCAAAAACGCGGAGCAAATTCGTGAAATCATAAAGGGCAGCCACAGGGTAGCCCTTGTTATCCAAGGACACTACCATAAGGGAATGGAAGGTGTAATTGATAATATACCCTATATCACGCTTCCTGCCATGTGCGAGGGAGAGGGAAATAGCTTTAGGATTTTGGAATTGTAGGCATTGCGCGTCCCCTGCGGGGGAATGCAAAATGCAGAATGAATAACCCTTCCGTCAACTGCGTTGACACCTCCCCTTAACAAGTGGAGGCTACGGGGGGAAATGCGGAATTGGGACGCTCCCTCCGTCACCCTATGGGTGCCACCTCCCCCCACCGGTGGAGGCATAGGTGGGAGCAAGCCCCTTACCTACGAGGGTGCGGGGTGCAAAATGCAAAATGACACCGAATGGGTCTTTGAACGGTGAGAAAAATGGAATTGGTGCGTATTTAAAAAAGATCCTTCGGCGGTTGCCTCAGGATGACAGGGCGGGAGGGCGATAGG
>JAFTMJ010000017.1 GCA_017452475.1 Clostridia bacterium
ACAGACAGAGGCTAACTCTGTAATTTTTGCGTACAATAAAATAGTTAAATTTGCCATTTGAGAAAAAGGGCTTTTGCGCACCATTTAACGCCAAGTGGCTTTTTTAATACAAAAAATCTAAAGGAGAAAATTATGAAAAAGAAAATTTTTTTAATACTTGCGATTATGGCAATGCTTGTGTGTGCTTTTGCAATTTCCGTAAGTGCTGCATCTCTTTCTAACTTTATCAATGTTGAGTTAACGTTAGACGATGACAGCGAGATTGAAGCGTATCTTGAAAAAGGAACTGTTTGGTCTGGCTATCAGGGATATAGCAGAGTAACTCTTTATACCGATTACACTGACAAGAGCCAAACTATTGATTGGTCAAGGGTAAGAGTGTTTGACGGCAGAAACAGCACAATTCACACCTACGATGGTACAACCTTAACAGATACGGGTGCTTTTGCACAAACCTTGTTGGGATATCCTGACAATGTTTCTAATGTTACTCATTTTTACTACACACAGGGCTCCGTAATTGTTGCAGATAACTCCTTTAACATTGCAAACAAGGGCTGGAATATTGAGTATCTTTATGTTCCAAAATCAGTAAAAAAACTCGGCAATGGTATTTGTAACGGTAGTACAAAGCTAACAAAGGTAGAGATTGAAAGTGGTTCAGTACTAGAAGAAATCGGCGGCTCAGCCTTTAGAGATTGCACTGCACTTACAAGCATTAACCTACAAGACACTCAGCTTAAAACAATAAGTGGTGCAGATGGTAATGGTTCAAACGGAAATGTATTTAAAGGTTGTGTAAGCTTAACATCAATTCAGTTCCCACAAACAATTGAATATATTGGCTATAATGCGTTTTTTGCATCAGGTCTTTGCGGTAAAGTGGTTTTGCCAAACAGTGTTACACATTTGGGCCCCGGCGCGTTTCTTGCAACTCCCATTGAAACAATGGTTATAGGCGACGGACCTGTTACAATTGGATTTAACTTTATGGGTAGCTTTTTTGATAACAATGTTAAATTTGAGAATACTTATCTAAAAGAGGTATATATTCCAAGCGAAGCAACCCTTGAAAACGCTAAAGAAACTTGGCGCAAATGCACAAATCAGGTTACCTTCTATGTAATCGGAGATGATTGCACAGAGCTTATCAACTCACTTAAATTAAGCACTGCAACAAACCATTTGACAATTGGCATGGCTGATGATGAAAATGCAACAACATATGGCGGTGTAATTGTTGAGGGACATAATAGATGTACTGCTTTCTATAACGGTGAGCACTTAACTGCTGAACAAACATATGATTTTACATCCTTTGCAGAAAAGTCCTATGTGAAAAGCATTTGCTCAAGATGTAATCAGGGCACAGTTTTAAAGGAAATTGCACCACTCTTTACCTGCCTTGGCTACTCAGCCCCCGAAAACGGCAAAGGCGGAATTGCAATAGGCTTTACCGTAAACAGCGCAGCCATTGCCGAATACAAGAAAGTAACGGGAAAAACCCTTTCCTACGGCGTGTTTGCAGCTATAAAGGATAGATTAAACGGCAGTGACATATTCGTAGACGGCGAAGCAAACGAGTGCGCAATTGTGGTTGATATGACAACCTACGCAACCGCGGCATTTGAAATAAAGATTATCGGCTTTGAAACCGACGACCAAAAGAACGCGCAAATCGCAATGGGCGCATATGTAAAGGTGGATAACGACTACTCCTATATGCAAAACAGCGCGCCTGATGAAAACGAAAAATATTGCTTTGACTCCTTTAACGATATTGTAGGAAATCCTGCGCAATAAATCGCTTCACACAGAAAAATTGAATAATCATAAAAAGCCGTATGGATTTTACTCTATACGGCTTTTGGTTTTGCTTTGAAGAAAAACTAAAGCAAGAGGCAACAAAAAAGACTTACTTGACTAAATGTCTTGTAAGTCTTTTTTATCATATGCGTATGGTGTTAGTTATATTATTTCCAAGTCGTTTTTACTTGGAAATTTTCTATTGTAAAAATGTGTCGCACATTCTTATCCATACATACCTACTCAAGCCGCAATCGGGCCACGAGGCAAAGCGGTTGGCAAGCTTATAGTCAATCCTGTCGCATTCGGTATGGAAGCCGCCGCCATTTATTTCATCAGTGTTATAAATTGCATAGGTTGTGCCGTCTGACTGTATTTTGGAAAGATTTGTGAGAAAGGTGTTTTTTGCCTTTCTTAAATGCTCGCAATCACCTGTCAATTCATAATAAAGGTAGTCTGCCTCTCCACGCCAAATTGACCAAGCGTGACCGCAGCACAGGGCGGGACCGTCACCGTCGCCCTCCCAGCCTGTTTCCCACCAACGGAGAGAGGAATAGTGCATTTGGCAAATTGGGGTTTTCATCACCCAGCTTTCGTGGATATCTAAAATTTCCTTGGCTTTTTCTATATAATCCTTCTTTTTTTCGATATTCTTACAATAGTAAAGCAAGGAAAGAGCAGTGCATGAAATTGAGCCATCCTCCATTTCAGCCTCGGTTAAATCGGTTTTTGCACCCTCGGTTGGGAAATTAAGTCCTCGCCTGAATAAAAACTCTGCCATTTTCGCAGCGCAATTTTTATATCTTTCGTGTCTTGCCTCATCCTTATCCTTTAAAAAGTTGGCAACATCGCAAAGTGCAATCATAGGGGCGCAAACAGTTGTGTAGTCCTCGCCTGCACCGTCTCCCCAGTCAACCTCGATGTGATTATCCTTAAAATAAAATTCTAAAAGACAATCGGTAGCGCCAATCATATAGTCATAATATCTTTGGTCGCCGAAATACTTGTAAGCGTCAAGCAAAATGATAATGCCAAAATGTAATTCCTGCACGCGGGCTGACTTGTAAACATTATAGGCAGGGAACCTATCGTGCGGCTTATTTAATATTGTAACCTCGGGAACAGCTCTTTTTTCGTCTGTCTCTGTAATAATGCTAAGCTGAGCCTTTAATTTGCTCTCATAGGCTGATTTATCCGCGCTTGACAGGGTGCTTCCGTATTTCATAAGAAAACGGAGCATAGCGCTAACCCAGCATTGATGCTCGCATAAATTGCTGTTTGTTCGCAGGTTTATTATGTCCGTGCTTACTGTGTCAAGGGATTTTTTGTAAAGGTCAATTATATCCTTGTAGCCATATATGGTAACAGGTGCGCCTGCTTTACCGTTGCAAACGGGCGTAAGCTCTGTTTCGCCCTCGTGCCTTACGGTATATTTCTTGCTGAAGGGTAAAGTAATCTCTTTTCCGTTATGCTTTTCTATGATTGTATCCACGCTTCCATACGGAATTAGCGACACGGCATCCCCAATTTTTCCGCCACTCACATCGTAATCCATAAATGGACAGCCATATAATTCGCTAACCGTCTCAAGACAGCTGTTAAAATCGGTAACGGGCAAAATTGCAACCCTCAAATGCAAGGGGCGTCGCCTTTTCGTGCCGTAAGCTCTGTCATAATTTGCAAGCAGCTTCAAATTTATGAAATAATGTCCCCAGGAATGCTCGGAATAGTCCATTTTCCAACCGTCGCCATCACTTAAAAACGCCACAACCAGGTTGTTTCCGTTTGGCTTTGTAAGATAAGCGTATATAAACCTTTTATCCTCGCTTCTGTAAGGCGAGTTGAAAAGGAATTGATTTTCCCAACCGCCTAAATTCTTTTTGCCCATAAAATTAAACGGCAAATTTACCCCAAACTCTGACATATCGTCATTTCCGTATATGTCAATTATAAGCCCGTCACCGTATTCTTTAGCATAAATAGGACAAAGCTCCTTTTCGGAGGCTCCGTTTTTAAAGCGGTCCCATCTATCCTGAAACGGGGTGCAGCTTTGCTTTTTGCCCACGGTAATATCATCACTCTTAAGGGTATAAGCAAGCGAAATTTCATCGCTCAATATTACATCTTCAGGGCATCTTGTGTCGATAATTTTGTTAAATTCATTTAAAATTAAGCTCATTTTAAGCCCCCAATCTCTTTTAGTAAATTATAAATCAATTTTATCGGATTTGCAACAGAATAGAATGATTTTCAAGAAAAATAGCGTTAATAAGCGCAAATCGACCCGAAAACATAAAGGCTAACCCAAGGCTTGTAATTGCGATGAATGGCGCTACGCTCAATCCAAAATATAAGGAAAAAGAAAATGAAAATTAGCGCAGCCTGCAAGCAAAGCGTAAAACAAAAAAATATGCGCCCCAAGGACTTAACCCTTGGGGCGCATATTATAGCTATTGATGCTTTAAGTATTTTAAGCCCTCTGTTGGGGAGTGGCCTGTGATTTTTTTGAACACCTTTGAAAAATAAGAGTAGTCACTGTATCCGCAGGCGGCGGAAATTTCCGCCATATTCATATCCCCTTTTTTAATCAGCTCGCAGGCATACTGTATTCTTAGGCTGTTGAGGTAATTTATAAAGCCGATTTGCATATTCTTTTTGAATAGCGAGGAAAGGTATTTTTCCGTATATGAAAATACATATGCAAGCCTGCTAAGAGAAATATCGCTTTCCCTGTAATGATAATCAACATAATCTACTATGCTTTGAAAAACATTTTTTGAGTTTTTTTGCTCATCCGTTTCAAGATCTTGGTCCCCGTTATCAAAGAAGGAAAGAGCATAATAAAGGACGGACTCTGTGAGTAAATTTGAGTTAAAGGGCGTTATCCGCCTTATGGCATTTTCAAAAAGGGTACAAAGGAAGCCGAAATCGGCATAATACGGCTTTTCCGGGGTTATGTTGCATTTTGGCAGCCGAGAGGTGGCGCCGTTTCCCATAAAGCTTATATAAATATATTCAAACTCGTCATCCGCATCCAAATAGTAGGGAAAGGCAGGAAAGGCAAAGAAAATATCTCCCCTTTTTAAAGAATACCTGCTTTCTCCAATGCGGAAAACGGCAGTTCCCTTGGTGACTATATGAATGACATATATAGGATGCAAAAACGGCTGCTTTAAGGAAAGACATTCTGTTTCGTAAACAAAACGAACCGCTTGTATGGTTGCGTCTTCATTCTTTGCCGACATAAAACGGCATATACTTTCGCTCATAGCTACCCCCCCTTTTTGTATTTCTTAATTCAATTATATATTTTTTTTGCAACCTTTGTCAATAAAAAGCAAAGGGTTTGCGGATTTTTTTCATGTCAAACACGAAAAAATTCATTCAAATATTGCTTTATTTGTGTTAGACTAATACCGTAGTATTATTCTGTAGAGGTGTTTTCCTTGGACTGTGTAAAAAAGGGTACGGAAATAAAAAGGTTTACAGAGGGTAATTTAACATCTCACCTTATAAGGTTTGCAATTCCCGTGTTGCTTTCCCATTTGATGATGGTTTTGCTTAATACGGTAGATATGATAGTGGTGGGGCAAAGGCTCGGCGAGGCAGGCACCTCTGCCGTGTCAATAGGCGGCTCTGTTGCCATGTTTCTAAATGCATTTATAGGCGGCTTTGCCTCTGCTGTGCAGGTTATTATAGCAATAAAAATAGGGGCAGGGAAGCAAAAGCAGATATCGAAATTTGTAAGCACGGTGTGCGGCTTTGTCCTTGCAACCGCGGTGACATCAATAGCTGTAATGCTGCCGTTAACCGACCTTATGCTCAGCTTGCTTAACACGCCAAGCGAAGCATATGCAGGCGCCTATGAGTATGCGCTGATTTGTATTGTCGGCATAATCCCCATCTATTTTTATCATATCATAAGCGCCGTATTCAGGGGCTTGGGTGACTCGAAGCATCCGTTTATATTTATTTTCATCGCTTGCAGCCTTAATATAGTGCTTGATATAGTGTTCGTTCTTTTCCTTGATATGGGTGTTGGCGGGGCGGCTATAGCAACGGTTATTGCCCAGCTTGTAAGCGTTGCGCTTTCGGTTACCGTTCTTATAAAGAAAAGGGATGCATTTGACTTAACAATTAAAGCAAATGATCTTTTTAAGTGGGACAAAAATGAGCTTTCAAGGTTTATTAAGTTAGCTATCCCTATGGCAATAAACAACTCCGCCATACAAATTGCGGGTATGGTTATAAATTCAATGACCAATGATTTTGGTGTAACAGTATCTGCCTTTGCAGGCATAAGGGCGAATATTGCCACCACCGTTGACTTAATTCTTGGCTCGGTGGCTGCCGCAGGGGCAATGATAATAGGGCAAAACATAGCCGCAGGAAAGCTAAACCGTGTAAACGGCACACTAATACGGGTGGGGGCAATCACCCTGTCTGCTTCGGCGGCGCTTATAATATTGTTTTTGTTGTTTCCAATATCAATTTTCGGCATATTTACAAAGGAAGGGGCAGTGCTTGATTTGGTGTACCCCTATTTGCCTATTTTGATTTTTTCCTTGGTAAATGCAGGGCTTCGCCCTGTCACAAGGTCACTAATTGACGGAAGCGGAAACAAGCGAATAAACTTAATAGTTGCCCTGCTTGACGCAATTGTTGGAAGGATTGGCTTGGCGGTTGTTTTCGGTGTATTGTTAAAGCAGGGATATATGGGGCTTTGGCTTGGCACAACCCTTGCCGAGCTTATTCCCATAATAATCGGTGTTATATTTTATTTTGTATCGGTGCGAAAAAATTTACGCAAAAAGGAGCTTTAATATGGAAAATAAAGTGATAAAATTAGGCGTTGTGGGCTTAAAAAGGGGAGCTTATGTTGCTTGGACGGTAATAGGCGACAGCAATGTGGTCATTCGCGCCGTTGCCGACAGTGACCCTGCCACCCTTAAGGCTTGCAAGGAGGACTACGAGAAAAACGGAGTGACGGATTTGCTATGCTTTGACAGCATAGAAGAGCTTTTAAAAAGCGACATAGATGCGGTTTATATCGCAACCGACAAGCCCTTGCACACAAAGCATACCTTAATGGCGCTTGAGGCAGGGAAGCATGTTTTAAGCGAAATTCCCGTAATAGAAACAATTGAGGAGGCAAAAATCCTTCGCGAGGCGGTAAGGTCACATCCCGAGCTTAAATATATGGCAGGGGAAAACTGCTTTTATTGGGCGTTTATTGAAGCGTGGAAGAAAATGCGCAAGGACGGTAAATTCGGCGATATTCTATATGCAGAATCCGAATACCTGCACGCAATCCATCCCGATGAAATAAAGCAATACGAGCCCCAAAGCCATTGGCGCAGATACAATAACGCAATAACATATTTAACCCACAATTTAGGTCCCCTTCTTTACATTATGGATGACTATCCAATCAGCGTTTCCTGTATGGCGCCAACTGCCGCCAAATATAATGAGTATAGCCAGGGCGACGAAAACGGAATAGCCATATTCAAAACCGCAAAGGGGGCGGTAATCCGCATTTTTATCGGCTTTGGCATGTATGTTGGCTATGACCACAATTTTGCGCTTTATGGCACGAAGGGGTCAATCCTAACCGATAAAACAAAGCCTCTTGAGGAGGCAACCTCCTTTGCCAAGCTTTATGAAATACCCGACACCTTTGAAAAGTATTTTGAAATCCCCGTTAAGCTCTCCAACACAGGCGACGTTTACGGTCACGGCGGCGTGGATGCTATGATGATACGGGATTTTATTAAGTGCATAATAGAGGACACAGCCCCACCCATTGACGTTGATATGGGCATAAGAATATCTTTGCCCGGCATAATTGCAAACGAGTCCGCAAAGCGCGGCGGAGAGCTGATGAAAATACCTCAAATCGATGACTTATTATAAAAATTAGGGAATTTGTACAAGCAAAACACGAAAAATTGCATTCAAAAGGAAAATTGTTTTTGGTAAAATTAACATAGGGTAACACATTGCTTTCTGTACACCTGAGGGGAAACACCCAAGCGCTTTTTAAACAATCTGCTGAAAAAATATTGGTCGGCATAGCCCACACGATGGCTTATTTGCTTTACCGACATATTGGTGCTGCACAGGAAATTTTGAGCAAGCTGCAGTCTTAAGTCAATAATATACTCATTAGGCGACTTGCCTGTTTGCTTTTTAAAAATTGTCGTATAGTGGGAAATGCTGAGCTTTTCCAAGCCTGCAAGGTAGGGGACGTCAATCCTTTCCGTAAAAGCGCTATGTATGAATTTCAGTGATGTCTTGATAGGAGAATTGTTTTTGCTGTCAAGCATAGTCATACAAATGCTCAACAAAATTTCTTGCAACAGGCAGGCGCATCTTTGAATGCTCAGATGCTCATCCTGTAAAAAGATATCAATCATTGAATTAAAGCTTTTTTGCAGCTTGGTGCTGAAATCATTTTCGATAACACAAGGCAAGCTGTCAAAGCCGCATTCCTTTAAAAGCCTTGATGCATAGGAGCCTGTAAAGTGTACGTACAAGTAATAGATGCGTTCGCTTCCGCTATACCTATACATATGCTTAGGTGGAATAATAAAAGCGTCGCCCCTGCAGATTGTACGCTTGAAATCGGGCATATCAAGCAAAAGCTCTCCCTCAATGATGTACATTAAGTAAAAATCATCTCTGCCCACAGGGTTATATGTCTCAAAGGGGGACAAAAGGTCGCAGTAGCCTGCGGTATTTACAAGCAAGGGGAATTCCGAGGAGTGTCTGTTATTAAAGTTTAACCATTCTATTTTTGAATGTCGTTTTGTTCGTGCCATTTTTTACTCCTTTACAGTATAAAAGTCCATTAATAAATATAATAATCCATTGATATGCTGGCGTTATTATTGTACAATAAAATTGTAGGAAAGTCAACCGCATTCGAAAAACATTAAATTCAAATTAATTAAAAATTAAAAAGGAGAAAGCTATGAAAAGGAAAATCATTTTGTCTATTGCAATTGTAGTGGCGCTTATGTGCTTGCTTGCAATAGGTATCAGCGCGGAAAACATTGGTGGAATTGAATATAAACTTAATGCATCAAACAAAACCGCAACCTTTGTCGCATCAAACAGAACAGATTGCACATTAAAAAGGGTAGTCATCCCCGAAACGGTAGTTGGCGCAGACGGTGAAACCTATACTGTAACAACAATTGAAGACAGAAGCATAGGACATCAGGATGCAGGCAAGGGCAACCAATATATCGAATATTTGTACATTCCTAAAACCGTTACATTTATTGGCGCACAGCTTGTAAGACAGTGCACTAATCTTAAGGAAGTAAAAATAGATGCAAGCGTAACAAAGCTAAACACAGGTGACTTCTGGTCTTGCCCAAACCTTGAAATTCTTGATTTGTCAGGAATGAAGAATCTTAAAACCTTGGACCAAATCACATCGTCAACCCCCAAATTGCATACAGTTAAGCTTCCAAATACTGTAACAACAATAGGCGGAAAGGCATTCCAGTCCTGTAGTGGCCTTACATCAATCGTATTACCGAGCGGACTTACTACAATCGGTTCTAACTGCTTCCAATCAACCAAAATTCAAACACTTGTGCTTCCTGCAACTCTTAATTCAGTTAGCGGCGCTGCATTCAACAGCATATCAACTGTACAAACCTTGGTGTTTGCAAACACAAGCTTTAACGGTTGGAGCACAAACGTAACATTTGACAGCGTAAATCCTACAACAATTTTCTTTGCAGGAAATGACCCTGCAACATTGACAACTCACTATACACAGTGGGCATCATATAAGACACTGTCATATGCTGATTATTTGGCTGACCCATCAAAGGCTACAGCAAAAACCATTGTTTACGGTACCGCAAACTGTGAGTGCGGCTACATAGTAACAAATGATGAGCCAACCTTCAATTTCACAAGCTTCACAGAGAAAATGACAGTTAGCAAGAATTGCGCTCATTGCGAAAAGGAAACAGTTATAAGAACAATAGATGCTATGTTCACCTGCCTTGGCTATTCAGCCCCTGAAAACGGCAAAGGCGGAATTGCAATAGGCTTTACCGTAAACAGCGCAGCTATTGCCGAGTACAAGGAAGTAACAGGAAAAACCCTTTCCTACGGTATATTTGCAGCTATAAAGGATAGATTAAACGGCAGTGACATATTTGTAGACGGTGAAGCAAACGAGTGCGCATTTGTGGTTGATATGACAACCTACGCAACCGCGGCATTTGAAATAAAGATTGTTGGCTTTGAAACCGACGACCAAAAGAACGCACAAATCGCCATGGGCGCATATGTAAAGGTAGATAATGACTACTCCTATATGCAAAACAGCACACCTGACGAGGGCGACAAGTACTGCTTCGACTCCCTTAACGATATAGTAGCCCAGCTTGCAAGCAAATAAAAATTACAGTATTATAAACAAAAAGGCATACTTGACTTTGCTCAAGTATGCCTTTTTGTATAACGAAAACCACGCGATAGTCGCGTGGTTCAAAAGAGGTTAACCGATGAGTAGAAATAAAGAAAAAATAATTTGAAAAAATAAGGTGTGCAAAGCCTCCATCGGTGGAGGGAGGGGGACCGCTTGCGGTGGA
>JAFTMJ010000018.1 GCA_017452475.1 Clostridia bacterium
ATATAAAGCCTCCTTTGTAAAGGGAGGTGGATTGCGTCAGCAAGACGGAGGGATTGTAAAAACTGATAATCAACGCAAAACAATCCCTCAGTCAGCTTCGCTGACAGCTCCCTTTACAAAGGAGCCTTTTTACGTAAGAACATTCTACACTGATTTTTCATTTGTTTTCTACTCACCGGTAAACCTCTACGGAACCCCACGACTATCGTGGGGTTTTCGTTATACAATTAACAAAAAAAAGCTGACATTCCTGTCAGCTTTTTTTGCGGTGTTTTCGGTTACTGAATATTAACTGTTACCAGCTCGTTTAGGTATGTGATTTTTTCGTTTTCACAGGTATACATTGTCATAACAAGCTGTTCTCCGTTTACTTCGGGGGTCAAGCCTGTAATTTTCAAATCAACATAATCGTGTACAAAGGAGCTTTGCGAAACGATAACGGTTTTGTCACCCGCAACCACCTTACCGTCTTCAACTGTCAATGGGGTTTCACCTGTCACACTAACAACGGAGGCAACCAAGCCAAACTCCATTTGGCTAAACTCAAGATATTCATAATACGCCTCTCCGTTTACCTTATAGCCTATTGTAATGCTGTATTTACCGTTTATGTCGGGGGCTTCGCTTACGGATGTGCCGAGATATGTAAATATCGGTTGGATTGTCTTTGTCACCGTACCCTCGCCACAGCCGGGACGTGTACAAATTTCTCCCACGATAATTTCAGTGAAGAAGTCCTTAACCACTACGCTTTCCTTGCCTGTTAAAGCATGCTCGCCGCCGTAAAAGGCATCACAAACACCGTAGCCGTAAACAATGCTCCAGCCGCTTTCGGGAACGTAGCTGTCGGTTGTTCTGCTTGAGTCCCATACAGAAACCGTAGCATTTGTCAGCTTGTGATATGTGGATTTGTAAACAATGGCATCAGCCTGCTCCTTAGTGCCTGTTAAGAAAATAGTCATGCTCGGCAGGCAAGCATCGTTATTCCACCAAGAAAAGTCTGTTATTCCAACGCTTTCCTTACCTTCAAACAGCTGTGCGGGGGCGAATATTTTCAGGCTTCCTTTCTGTTTCCATGCAAAATGCTCTTTTCCAAAATCCTCAAGATTTGGACTTAGATATAGCTCCTCAATAACCGTTGCCGTATCGAACAGCCTATCGCCGAGCCTTTTTACTGAATGAGGCAGAACCAGCTTTTTCAAGGATGTACAGTTTTGGAATGTAAGGTTGGGAATATATTCAAGCTTAATATCCTCTGCGAATGTGACCTCGCTAAGAGCGTAGCACATATTAAACAACTGCGTACCCGTAATTTCCGTAAGGCTTGCAGGTAGGTTGATTTTTTCAAGAAGCGGACTATTGTAAAAGCCTCCGCCGCCAACCTTTGCCAATTTGGAATCGTCAAAAAAATAAATTTCCAAAAGATTCGGGAACAGCGCCAAGCCTGCGTAGCCTATTTCCTCAATATTGCTTGGCACCTCAATTCTTATAACATTAGATTTTCCAATTGTTGTACCAAGAGCTTTGCTGATTGGACCGAAGTCAAGGGCAAGCAACGTAGAGCTTTTCATAATGTAGCCTGTTGGGTATGTCCTGTACTCCTCGCCAACCTTGATAACCACACGGGCGGTGGTGTCGGTGTTCATCCCCGTCAAATCAATGTTGTCAATTGTTTCGGGGGAACCGAACTCGTTTGTGGCGGCTGCGCTTACGCTCAGAGCGAAAAAGCAAGCGAAAAGAGCTATAACCGCTAAAGCTAATAAAATCTTCCTTTTCATAAAATTTTAAATCTCCTTTTGAATTATTTGACTTTTAGCCACTTTTATGATACACTAATATAAAAAACAAATCTATGCAAATTTTAACACATTTTTAGCATTATTTGACATTGGCGATAGAGTGAAGGGAGAAAAAAATGGAGCAGTGTTTTTTATCTACGCTTAATTCTAACGGAAAATTTGATTGGTGGGAGATAGACCACAACAGCAGGCATAGTGACAGGCATCCTATTATTGTTAATGTTGCCGCCTGCGTTAAGCCGGAAAAGGAGTCTGAGTGCATTAATGCAAAAGGCAGGCTTGACAGCTTTCTAATTTTTGTGGTGCAAGGCTCATTAGAGGTGAAAGCAAACCACGGGGTGGCAGATATTTACGAAAATGATATGATTATCATTCCGCCGGAGTCTCCGTACAGCTTCAAATCCACATCCTTTCCATTTTGTTATTTGTGCGTCCATTTTACGGGCAGCGCTTCGGAAAGGCTACTTGAAAAATACGGGATAAAGACCTTTCCCGAGGTGAACCGCTTAAGCAGGGACAACCATATGCAGCTAAGGTTCAAAACCTTGTTTGAGTCCTTTGCTAAAAATGATGATCTTCGTATAAGAGAGCAGGAGCTTCTGCTTGAAAGACTGTTTATAGAGGCGTTTCGCGCCGCAAGAAACAAGCAGCTCTCCCGCACTCCCCTCTTACGCTCCGTCAGATACATCAACGAGTTTTATGCAGGCGAAATTAGGATAACCGACCTTGCGAAAATGGAAAATATGTGTATGACAGCCTACAATCTCGCCTTCAAAAGGCAAATGGGAACAACCCCCACCAAGTATATAATCAAGCTGAGAATGGACCACGCAATGTCACTTTTGGAAACGAGTAATATGTCCATAACAGAGATAGGCGAGTGCTGTGGATACGGTGATGTGAATTTCTTTTCCCGTACCTTCAAGGCGTTTGTGGGCATAAGTCCGTCACATTACAGGGCGCAAGCCAAGGCTTAACTCGATATGTTTGCCCAAGGCAAACGATGTGACGCCTGCGGTGTCATTTTGCCATTCGGCGTCAATTTTTGCCCAAAATCTTGCTTGAATTTTGAATAGCTTTTGTCAAAAATATAAAACTTTTTCCTATTATTCAATTCTTATTGACTTTAAGAATGAAAAATGGTATATTATATTTAAGAATGATGACACACCTCGAAAGGAGGAAACGACATGAGAGAAGAATGGAATGGCTTTATTGGCGGCGATTGGGAAAACGCCATCAATGTGCGTGATTTTATTCAGAAAAACTACACCCAGTACAATGGGGATGACAGCTTTTTGGCAGGGCCGACAAAGGCTACCCTTGACCTGTGGCAGCAGGTAAGCGACCTTAAGAGGGCGGAGATTGCAAACGGCGGTGTCCTTGATATGGATACTGACATTATTTGCACAATCACCTCCCACGGCGCAGGCTACCTCAACAAAAACACAGAGCAAATTGTGGGTATGCAAACAGACAAGCCCTTAAAGAGGGCGCTCCAGCCCTACGGCGGCATTAGAATTGCTATGCAGGCTTGCCAAAAGCACGGCTACGAGGTTGACCCCGAGCTTGTTGAGTTCTTCACCGAGCATAGGAAAACCCACAACGCAGGCGTTTTTGACGCTTACACACCCGAGATGAGAAAGTGCCGTTCAAGCCACATTATCACAGGCTTGCCCGACGGCTACGGCAGGGGCAGAATTATAGGTGACTACCGCCGTGTTGCCCTTTACGGCATTGATATTTTGATTGCCAACAAGGAGCATCAAAAGAGCAGCACCCGCACCACAATGCGTGAGGATGTTATAAGAGAGCGCGAGGAGCTTTCCGAGCAGATTAAGGCGCTCCATATGCTCAAAAAGCTTGGCGAAATCTACGGCTTTGACATTTCCAAGCCCGCAAAAACATTAAAAGAGGCTACCCAGTGGCTGTATTTTGCATACCTTGCGGCAGTTAAGGAGCAAAACGGCGCGGCAATGAGCCTTGGCAGAACCTCTACCTTCCTTGATATTTACGCAGAGAGAGATTTAAAGGCGGGTATTATTACCGAAAGCGAGGCGCAGGAGATTATTGACCACTTCATTATGAAGCTCCGCCTTGTTTGCTTTGCAAGAACACCCGACTACAATGCCCTTTTCGCAGGGGACCCGACTTGGGTTACCGAGTCAATCGGCGGTGTTGGTATTGACGGACGCCATATGGTTACAAAAATGTCCTTCCGTTACCTTAACACCCTTAACAACATCGGTGCCGCACCCGAGCCAAACCTAACTGTGCTTTGGTCAACAAACTTGCCAAGCGCATTTAAGGATTTCTGCGCTAAGGTGTCAATTGAGCATCACGCAGTACAGTATGAAAATGACGATATTATGCGCCCCTTGCACGGTGATGACTATGCTATTGCCTGCTGCGTTTCCTCAATGAGGATTGGTAAGGAAATGCAGTTCTTCGGCGCAAGAGCCAACCTTGCCAAGTGCTTGCTTTACGCAATCAACGGCGGCCGTGATGAGCTGACAGGGGAGCAGGTTGGTCCCGAGTACCGCGCGGTTGAGGGTGAGTACCTTGACTATGACGATGTTATGTCCAAGTTCAAGGCGATGATGACTTGGCTTTCCAAGGTTTATGTTAACGCCCTTAACATTATCCACTATATGCACGATAAGTACTCCTACGAAAGGCTGCAAATGTCCTTGCACGACAGGCAGGTTAAGAGGTGGTTTGCAACAGGTATTGCAGGCTTCTCCGTTGTTGCGGACTCACTTTCCGCAATCAAGTATGCCAAGGTTAAGGTGGTAAGGAACGAGCAGGGTCTTGTAACCGACTATATTACCGAGGGTGACTTCCCTAAGTACGGTAATGACGATGACAGGGTTGACTCCATTGCCAAGGAGGTTTTGCACACATTTGTTAAAATGCTCCGCCAAAACTCCACTTACCGTGACGGTATTATTACCACATCTATTTTGACAATCACCTCCAATGTTTCCTACGGAAAGAACACAGGCTCCACCCCCGACGGCAGAAAGCACGGTGAGGCATTTGCCCCCGGCGCTAACCCAATGCACGGCAGGGATACAAACGGTGCCATTGCTTCTATGGCTTCCGTTGCCAAAATTCCGTTTATGGACTCACAGGACGGTATTTCCAACACCTTTACCATTGTGCCCTCCGCCCTTGGTAAGGAGCCTGCTGAGCAGAGGCAGAACCTTATTGCTCTACTCGATGGCTATACAAGGAAGGGTGGCTTCCACCTTAATGTAAATGTTTTCGACAGGGAGCTGTTGCTTGACGCACAGAAGCACCCTGAGAAGTACCCACAGCTCACCATCCGTGTTTCGGGCTATGCGGTTAACTTTATTAAGCTGACTAAGGAGCAACAGGACGAGGTTATTTCAAGAACCTTCCACTGCTGTATCTAAGAATGAGGGGATATATCCATTCAATTGAGAGTCTTGGCACGGTTGACGGCCCCGGTGTGCGCTTTGTTGTGTTTTTCCAGGGCTGTCCCTTGCGTTGCCTGTACTGCCATAACCCCGACACCTGGGCGTTTGGCGGCGGCACGGAATACGAGGCGCAACAGATTATAGACAAAATGGTGCGTAACCTGCCCTTTTACGAAACGGGGGGCATTACCGCCACAGGTGGGGAGCCGCTTATGCAGCTTGAGTTTTTAACCCAACTTTTTAAGCTTGCTAAGGAAAAAAGCATCCACACCTGCCTTGACACCTCGGGCATTACCTTTGACAAAAGCGACACCTCCAAGTTTGATGAGCTAATGGAGGTGTGCGACCTTGTTATGCTTGATATAAAGCATATGGACGAAAAGGAGCATATCCGCCTAACAGGCGCTTCAAACCGCCACGTGTTTGATTTTCTTGCCTACCTTAAGGAAAAGGGCAAGCCTGTTTGGATAAGGCACGTTATTGTGCCGGGCATCACCTATGATGAGGGGCAGCTTATGTCCCTTGGCAAATACCTCTCCGCCTTTGACAATGTGGAAAGGATTGATGTGCTGCCGTACCACACCTTGGGTGTATCCAAGTATGAGGCTATGGGGGACGATTACCCCTTGAAGGGTGTGCCACAGCTTACAAAAAGCGATGCGCAAAGGGCACTTGAGATTATCAATTCAGCAAAATATAACTGATGAGGATGTTGCAATAAGCACAGACCAAAAACAGACAATTAATTAAACAAAAATATTGTTTTTTCTTCATATGTTGTAATCTAAGGTTGAAAACTTGCATTTTTTTGCAAGTTTTCTCTTATTTTATGTCTGTTTTTTATCCGCGACCTCGCACTCTACCGTACACAGTACGCCTACGTGTACGAGTTCACGGCTTCTGCACTCATTTCACTATCCCCTTTTTAAGAGGGCTGTCGCTTAATGCGACTTTTACAAAACTTTAACATTTCACAAACATTTGTACAATACGGCGCTTTTATAATATGCTAAAAGAACAGAAGGAGGGTTGACTTCTATGGTAAAAATATTAGTTGTGGAGGACGAGCGCGACTTAAACCGCTTTGTTTCTCTTTCCTTGCGAAATAACGGCTATGAGGTGATTTCCTGCTATGACGGGCAGGAGGCACTGCAAAGGGCGGAAAATGAAAGGTTTGACCTTGTTTTGTCCGACATTATGATGCCGAAAATGGACGGGTTTGAGCTTTGCGAGAGTGTAAAGGCACTTTACAAGGACATCCCCTTTGTGTTTATGACCGCCAAGGATGACAAGCTTTCCAAGCTGACAGGCTACTCCTTAGGGGTTGATGACTATGTGGTTAAGCCCTTTGATATGGATATATTATTAATGAAGCTTAGCGCAATTTTGCGCCGTTCAAAAATCAAAAATGACAAGGTTCTAACCGTTGGAAATTTGACAATGAACACCGAGGAGCGCAGCGCCACCGTGGACGGCGAGGAAATTGCCTTAACCGTGCGGGAGTTTGACTTGCTCTTTAAGCTCCTTTCCTACCCGAAAAAGACCTTTACCCGTTCTGCCCTTATGGAGGAGTTTTGGGACTATGATTCCTCCGCCACATCCCGCACTGTGGATGTGTATATGGCAAAGCTCCGCGAGAAAACAAGCATTTGCGACGGCTTTGAAATTCTAACCGTTCACGGCTTGGGGTACAAGGCGGTACTAAAATAAATGCAAAATTAAAACAAGAAAAGGAGAAGCAAAATGAAAAAACGAAAAAGCGGCGTTAGCGCCCTTGGCGCGCTTATGTTTTTTGCGCTTATTGCCCTAATTATACAAATTGCGGTTTTGGTTTATGACTACATTATACAGCGCACAAGCAACAAGCTCTTAATTGCTATCCTTATTTTAATTGTTATTCTTATCCTTGCGGCAATTTGCACCACCATTGACGTTTTCCGCCGTAAGATAATGGTGGATAAGCCTGTTAACAAAATTCTTGAAGCAACCGAGGCTATTGCAAAGGGTGACTTTTCCGTAAGGCTTACCCCTACGCACTCTTACGAAAAATATAACGAATACGACCTTGTTATGGAAAACCTTAACATAATGGCGGCGGAGCTTTCCAAAAGCGAGGTTTTAAAAACCGACTTTATTTCAAGCGTCTCCCACGAGATTAAAACCCCCTTGGCGGTTATCCAAAGCTATGCCACCCTCCTCTCCGATGAAACCATAGCGGGGGAGGAAAGGCAAAGGTATGTAAAAGCCTTAACGCAGGCAACCAAGCGGTTAAACGACCTAATTACCAACATTTTAAAAATGAACAAGCTTGAAAACCAGGAGATAAAGCATGACATTTCCCGTTTTAATTTAACCGCCCAGCTTGGGGAAATTATTGTGGGATATGAGGAGATAATTGAAAATAAGGGCTTGGAGCTTGAGTGCGACCTTGAGGACATAGAAATTTGCTCCTGCCCCTCCTACCTTGAAATTGTGTGGAACAACCTAATTTCAAACGCAATTAAGTTCACCGACCAAGGCAAAATCACCGTTACCCTAAAGGGGGATAACGGGGGCGCCCGTGTTTCCGTAAGCGACACAGGCTGCGGCATAGACAGCGAAACAGGTTCAAAAATATTTGAAAAGTTCTACCAAGGGGACACCTCCCGCAAGAGCCAAGGCAACGGCTTGGGTCTTGCCCTTGTAAAGCGGGTTATGGATGTTCTCGGCGGTGAGATTACCGTAGAAAGCGAAAGGGGTAAGGGTAGCACCTTTACCATAGCCTTAAAGGATATTGTCAATGAATAATCTTTTTAAAAATCCCCCTGTGCTTGTCCTTGTCTTAGCCTATATCCTAACCCTAATAAGCGTTATAGGCTCGGTTGTGATTTTGCTTGTGGACTATCGTGGCACCGCCCTTGAAATCCTTGCCTATTCTCTTTTCGGCATTGCAGGGGTCAGCCTTAGCTACACGGTGTTTACACTTATTAAATTTATGCCCAAAATTAAAGCCGCCGTTGGCAACCTAATTAAAAAAAGCCCCGTGGCAAGCAAATATGTGTCCGACTTTGGCTTCCGCGCCCTTGTTGGCTCCCTTGTTTCCTTGTCATTTGGCATTTTGTTCGGCATTTTTAACGGTGTTATGGGCATTTTGGCAGGCTCCGTCTGGTACGGCTCCCTTTCCTTATATTACATCTTAACCGCCCTTATCTACGGCAGTATAGTGCTTAAGAGAAAAAAGGGAGATATGTCATACGCCATTTTTGTAAGATGCGGAATTATGGAGCTTGTTGTCCACCTTGCCCTGTCCGTTGCTATTGCCCAAATGATATTTGACCATAAGTCCTTTTTGTACGGCGGCTTGACTATTTACGCCTTTGCCGCCTACGCCTTTGCAAAAATCACCGTGGCTATAATTCAGCTTTGCAAAAAAAGGCACAGAAGTACCCCTTGCCTTCACGCAACCGCCCTTGTTAACCTAACCTGCGGCGCCGTTTCAATCCTCGCCTTGCAAACCGCCCTGCTCTCCACCTTTGGAAAGGGGGTTGACACCTCCCTGTTTAACACCCTGACAGGCTCCGCGGTCAGCCTTGGCGCCTTGGGAATAAGTATATATATGATATTTAAAGGAATAAAAAATGAACGAAAATAAGTTTAACTACACCTACAAAGCTCCCACCGAAAGCGAAAGGCGGGAAATTGACAGCATCAGGCGCCAATACGAGCCAGCCACCCCACAGGAGCAGGGTCTTGCCCGCCTGCGCGCCCTTGACAGCCGTGTAAAGGGAATACCCCAAGCCGTTTCATTAATCTTGGGCGTTTTGGGCTTGCTTATCTTTGGCTTGGGTCTTACCTGCATTTTGGAGTGGGACCTCCTTGCCCTTGGCATTATACTAATGCTTGTAGGCATCCCCCCAATGGTTGCCGCCTACCCCACCCACAATAAGCTCTTGAAAAAATTAAAAGCAAAGCACTCCAAGGAAATCCTTGAGCTTTCCGAATTTCTCCTAAAAAGCGACGAATAGTCGCTTTTTTATTTTTAAATGTAGCCCACATCGTTTGTTGGATGTACATATTGACATTTAATGGTAAATATAGTAAAATAAAGGTAGACATACCGAGTTTAACTAATTTAGCGCATTTAAACACGAAAACAGACAGGAAATATTACAAAGGTTGGTATGACTTTTATATGGGATATGGCGGAATGAGCAATTTGAAAATGATAAGCTATGTGCCCAATTTAATTATGGGTTCAACTTTATCAAAAATGCTATTAATAAGCGGCGTTGGAGTAGGAATGAGATGGTTGATTGATAAAATGATTCCTGAAATTTAAAAAGAAAGGACATAATAAAATGAAAATAAAAGCAAATCGAAATTTGTATAAAAATATATTGATTGCTTTTTGTTCATTAATCATTTTTATTGGAACATTAGCTTATTTTTTAGGGTTTGATTTAAACATAAAGAGTCTATTGTATTATGCTATATTTTTGACTTCCACAATAATAGTATTTTTTGGTTTGTTTTTAATTATTGATAAAATCAACAAAAAGTACATTGTTTTTGATAATGATAAAATAATAGAAATGCATAGTAATGAAGAAAAAGTAATTTTATATTTTAATCAAATATTATATACGAAGTATCACAATAACATAGATTTACTATATGGCAACATTGATTTTGGTTATGTGGAAATTGTATATAAAACGGATTCAAAAGATAAAGAACCAAAGAGCCTTAATCTTTATTTGTCCAAAAAGAATTACAAAAAAATTTTTAATAAATAAGGATACAGAGGAGACAGGAGACGGTTATGTGCCTTGACAAAAGGCTATTTTCCGTCACAGGCGTATTAAAAATTTAACAAAAAAAGCGTGATGCTTCTAAAAGAGCATCACGTTTTTTGTATAACGAAAACCACGCGATAGTCGCGTGGTTCAAAAGAGGTTAACCGATGAGTAGAAATAAAGAAAAAATAATTTGAAAAAATAAGGTGTGCAAAGCCTCCATCGGTGGAGGGAGGGGGACCGCTTGCGGTGGA
>JAFTMJ010000019.1 GCA_017452475.1 Clostridia bacterium
AAAGAACAGTAAAATGTTGTTTTGTCCTAAGTCGGAAGAAATAATTCAATTTTTATCTGACTGGATAGCCGATGAAAAGAAAATAGCTTACAGGCATAAAAAGACCTTGAAGAAAACTAAATAAAAAAAGCTACCCTTGGGTAAAAACCGAGGGTAGCTTTTTGTGTTTGGATGAAAATTCGGGGTTATTGTTGGTCGCTTGGGTCTTGCTTTTTGTTTTTGCCCAGCTTTTTTTCCAGCTTGGAGATGCGGACACACTCTAAGGCGTGCTCGATGATTTGGTTGGGGGTTTCGGCGATGTAGTCTGCGCCCATTTCGGTTAGTAGCTCCGGGCTACGGTAGCCCCAAGAAACGCCGATTGAACGCATATCCGCATTGTCGGCGGTGCGCATATCAACGTCGGAGTCGCCAACGAAAATACACCTGCTTGACTTAACGCCAAGCTGCTTTGCCACATAGGTGGCGGCGGTGGGGTCGGGCTTTCTTGGCATATTGTCACGCTGACCCATTACAAAGTCAAAGGTTTCTGCGCCGAAAAGCTTATTTATTATTGTGTTTACAAATTGGTCGGGCTTGTTTGACAAAACGCCAAGCTTGAAATTTTCCTGCTTTAATACCTGCAACGCCTCGTAAATTCCGTTATAGGCGCGGGTCTTTTCGCAAAAGCATTTTGCGTACTCCTGAACATAGATGTTAAGGGCACTTTCTATTATAAAATCCTCTGTTTGAACGGCGGTGGGCAGGGAACGGCGCACAAGCTCACGGGAGCCGTTGTTTATAAAATTGAGAAGCTCAAACTTTGTCCTTGGCTCGTAGCCCAAAATGGCTAACATGGAGTTAACACCGGTTTTTATATCATCCATTGTGTCGGCAAGGGTGCCGTCTAAATCGAAAATTATACCGTATGCCATATTGTCCTCCTACTTATTGTTTTTGATTATTTTACCACAGTTTTTTCGAAAAATAAAGACCTTTTGCATATTTTGTCCGTTGACTACTGTATCATATTGTGATAGAATTAAGAAAAGTGGAATGGGGGCTATGATATGATATATAAATCTATTGATGAGCTTGTGGGCAAAACGCCCATTATGGAGCTTTTGAATATTGAGAGAAAATACGGGCTTAAAAGCCAAATTTTTGCAAAGCTGGAGATGCTTAACCCTGCCGCCTCTGCTAAGGATAGGATTGCCAAGAGTATTCTTGACAGAGCAGAGAGGGACGGAAAATTGAGGGCAGGCGGCACGGTGATTGAGTCTACCTCGGGCAACACGGGCATTGGCTTAGCTGCAATTGGGGCGAGCCGTGGGTACAGGGTTGTTATTGTTATGCCCGACACCATGTCTAAGGAGAGAATTCAAATTATGGAGGCTTACGGCGCTACGGTTGTGCTAAGCGACGGCAGGCTTGGTATGAAGGGGGCAAATGAGCTGGCGGAAAAAATCGCCAGTGAAACGGAAAACTCCTTTATTGCCGCCCAGTTTGACAATGTGGCAAACCCACAGGCGCATTACCTTACCACAGGACCTGAAATATTTGAGGATATGGAAGGACAGGTGGATTACCTTGTTTGCGCGGTTGGCACAGGGGGAACACTGAGTGGAGTGGGTAAGTACCTTAAGGAAAAGGATGAAAATGTTAAAGTTGTGGCGGTTGAGCCGAAAAGCAGTCCGCTTTTGAGTGGCGGAGTGGCGGGATCGCACAAGATACAGGGCATAGGGGCGAATTTTGTGCCCTGCACACTTGATAAGACTGTTTTTGATGAGGTAATTACGGTTAGTGACGAGGATGCGTATAGGCTTACGGCGGAAATAAGCAAAAACGAGGGATTGCTTGTGGGAATTTCCTCGGGATGCGCGTTATGCGCCGCAATTCAAGTGGCGAAAAGGGAGGCGGGCAAGAGAATTGCCGTGATTTTCCCTGACACGGGAATGAGGTATTTGTCAACGGAAAACCTTTTTTGAATGAAAAATGCAAAATTAGGACGCTCCCTCCGTCACCCTGTGGGTGCCACCTCCCCCCACCGATGGAGGCATAGGTGGGAGCAAGCCCCTTACCTACGAGGGAATAGAAAATGCAAATTCAAAATGAGTAACCCTTCCGTCAACTGCGTTGACACCTCCCCTTAACAAGTGGAGGCTATGGGGGAAAATGCAAAATGCAGAATGAATAACCCTTCCGTCTTGCTTCGCAAGCCACCTCCCCCCACCGGTGGAGGCATAGGTGGGAGCAAGCCCCTTACCTACGAGGGGATAGAAAATGCAAAATTCAAAATGAGTAACCCTTCCGTCAACTGCGTTGACACCTCCCCTTAACAAGTGGAGGCTTAAATGCAAAATTGCGACGGAAGGTTAGTATGGAAACAGAGGGCAGGCGGGGCTTGCCCTTTATTTTTTTGAAAATTATTAACTGAAAATTGCGATTGTTCAAATTTTTGTAACAATTATAATATATAATATAGGTAAAATGGATAAGTAGCGCGCCAAACGGCGCAAAATTCATCCTTTGTTAGTAGTTTTTATAATTCTTTACATTTATGGCTTTAGAAGAGAAAACGAGGGAGAAAATGAATACATATTTTGCAGGTATAGATATTGGCTCAACAACGGTTAAGCTTGTTGTAGCCGATGAGAACGGAAAGATACTTTACGGGGAATACAGAAGGCACTGCGCCCACACTAAGGAGACCTTAAGTGAGCTTCTTTGCGAGGCGAAGGCGGTTGTGGGAGAGTGTGAGCTTAAGGTTAAGATAACCGGCTCAGGCTCTATCAATCTTGGAAAGGCGCTGGGCATTGACTTTATACAGGAGGTGGCGGCGGTTGCCTCTGCCCTTAAGTTTGTGGCGCCGCAGACGGATGTTGCCATTGAGCTTGGCGGTGAGGATGCCAAGATTATTTACTTTGAGGGCAACAATGTGGAGGAGAGAATGAACGGTATTTGCGCAGGCGGTACCGGCTCCTTTATTGACCAGATGGCGGCTATTTTGCAGACTGACGCCAGCGGTCTTAACGCCGAGGCTGAAAATTACAAGCAGATTTACCCAATTGCGGCGCGTTGCGGCGTTTTCGCAAAGACGGATATACAGCCCCTTATTAACGAGGGAGCAACAAAGGCGGATTTGTCCGCATCTATTTTCCAATCGGTTGTTAACCAAACGGTTTCGGGTCTTGCCTGCGGTAAGCCTATTCGCGGCTGTGTTGCGTTCTTGGGAGGACCGCTGCACTTCCTGCCCGAGCTGAAAAAGGCGTTTATAAGAACACTTAAGCTGACACCCGAAACAACGGTTGACCCCGATAATTCACATCTTTTTGCGGCTTTGGGCGCTGCCCTTGAGGCAAGGGATGCTCAGCCTGTTTCCTTGACCTCCTTAATTGACAAGATGAACAGCGGAATTGAAATGAAGTTTGAGCTAAAGAGGCTTGACCCGCTTTTCGCTAGCGACAAGGAGTACGAGGCGTTTGTTGTAAGGCACAACCGCGCTCAGGTTAAGAAGGGCGACATTAAAGACTATAAGGGAGATTGCTACCTTGGTATAGATGCAGGCTCCACCACAACAAAGCTGGCGCTTATCGGCACGGAGGGAGAGCTTTTATACTCCTTCTATTCAAACAACCAAGGCTCACCCATTAAGACCGCAATGAGGGCGATGGAGGAGGTTGGCAAGGTGCTGCCGCAGGATGCAAGGATTGCTTACTCCTGCTCAACGGGCTACGGCGAAAACCTACTAAAGTCAGCATTTAATTTGGACCAGGGCGAGGTTGAAACCATTGCCCACTGTACTGCTGCCGCATTCTTTGACCCGCAGGTTGACTGTGTTCTTGACATTGGCGGACAGGATATGAAGTGTGTTAAGATTAAGAACGGCAGTGTTGACAATATCCTTTTGAACGAGGCTTGCTCCTCGGGCTGCGGCTCATTTATTGAGAACTTTGCAAACTCCTTGGGCTACACCGCCGCAGAGTTTTCAAAGAAGGCGTTGTTTGCTAAAAACCCCATTGACTTGGGAACACGCTGTACTGTATTTATGAACTCAAATGTAAAGCAGGCGCAGAAGGAGGGAGCAACGGTTTCTGACATTTCCGCAGGACTTGCGTACTCCGTTATTAAAAATGCCTTGTTTAAGGTTATTAAGCTGAACTCTGCCTCGGATTTGGGCGCACATGTTGTTGTACAGGGCGGTACCTTCTACAACAAGGCGGTTTTGCGCGCATTTGAAACGATTTCCGGTGTGGAAGCCACCTGCCCCGACATTTCCGGTATTATGGGTGCCTTCGGCGCGGCGCTTATTGCCCGTGAAAGGCATAAGGGTCAAGCGACCACCACATTGCCTATTGAGGAGATTTTGAAGCTGACATATGACACAAAAACCGTTAGATGTCAAGGCTGTAACAATAAGTGCTTGCTTACTGTAAACACCTTCCCCGGTGGGCGCAGGCACATTACGGGCAACAGGTGTGAAAAGGGACTTGGCAACGAGGGCGGCACCGAAAAGGGCTTTAACCTGGTTGAATACAAGCTCCAAAGGCTCTTTAACTATGAGCCCCTTCCAATCCACGCCTCCCCAAGAGGTGAGATTGGCATACCGAGGGTGCTTAATATTTATGAGAATTATCCATTCTGGGCTACCTTCTTTAAGGAGTTGGGCTTTAGGGTTATTCTTTCACCTAAATCAACAAGAAAGCTTTACGAGCTTGGTATGGACACCATCCCCTCAGAGAGCGAATGCTACCCTGCAAAGCTCTCCCACGGACACATAAAGTGGCTGATTAACGAGGGTGTTAAGACAATTTTCTATCCATGTGTTTTCTATGAAAAGAAGGAAAAGGACACTGCGCAAAACCACTTTAACTGTCCTATTGTTGTTTCTTATTCCGAAAACCTAAAGAACAATGTGGAGGAAATTGTTGAGGGCGAGGTTAGATATTTGCGCCCGTTTATTGCCTTTACCGATGAAAAAACCGCTTACCAAAGGCTGCTTAGCTACTTTATCAGCGAAAGGGGCTATGATAT
Source organism: Clostridia bacterium (assembly GCA_017452475.1). Taxonomy (GTDB): domain Bacteria; phylum Bacillota; class Clostridia; order Oscillospirales; family CAG-272; genus RGIG2000. The sequence continues at coordinate 5,011 of JAFTMJ010000019.1, forward strand.
TGACGCCTCCGAGATAAAGAGGGCTGTGCATGCGGCGTGGGAGGAGCAGGAAAGGGCAAAGGCGGATATACGCAAAAAGGGCAAGGAGCTGCTTGACCAAATGGAAAAGGACCCTGACAAGAGGGGTATTGTTATTGCAGGCAGACCGTACCACATTGACCCTGAAATTAACCACGGTATCCCTGAGCTTATTGCCTCCTACGGCTTTAATGTGTTCACCGAGGACTCACTGCCTGAGGTGTTCCACGAGATAGAGAGCCTGCGCGTAAACGACCAGTGGGTTTACCACTCCCGCCTTTACAATGCGGCAACATATGTAAGAAAGCACGAGAACTTAGAGCTTTTACAGCTTAACTCCTTTGGATGCGGACTTGACGCGGTAACTACCGACCAGGTTTGCGAGATTATGGAGGGCTCGGGCAGGCTTTACACCGTTTTGAAAATTGACGAGGTAAACAACTTAGGCGCGGTTAGAATTAGAATCAGAAGCTTGATTTCCGCGATGAATATGAGGCGGGAAAAGGGCATACGCCCAGATGTTAAGCCTGTTAAGTACAACCGCACAGAGTTTACCAAGGAGATGTACGAGGAAAGGTATACTATTTTAGCGCCGCAAATGTCCCCAATCCACTTTGATATGATTGAGCCATTGTTTGCAACCTACGGCTTTAATGTTGAGGTTCTTGGAAACGATAACAGGGCGGCTATTGATGTGGGCTTAAGATATGTAAACAACGACGCTTGCTTCCCGTCAATTACTGTTGTCGGTCAGGTTATGGAGGCGGTTTTGTCAGGACGGTACAACACTGACAGGTTAGCTATTATAATGACGCAGACAGGCGGTTGCTGCCGCGCAAGCAACTATGTTGGCTTTATAAGACGCGCCCTTGACAAGGTGGGAATGTCACATATCCCTGTTATTTCTTTGAATGTTGGCGGCATTGAAAAGAACTCCGGCTTTAAGCTGAGTGTGCCTATGATGATTTCCGCACTTAAGGCGCTTATTATCGGCGACTTGATTATGCGTTGCCTATACAGGGTGCGCCCCTATGAAATCGAAAAGGGCAGCGCAAACGCATTGCGCAAGAAGTGGACGGATATTGCCGTTGATTTGCTGACAAACAAGAAAACCAAGTATAAGTATAAGCAGGTTTGCTGTGACCTTGTTAAGGATTTTGACGAGCTACCTATTAACGAGGATGTGAAAAAGCCCCGTGTTGGTGTGGTTGGTGAAATTCTTGTTAAGTATATGCCCCTTGCAAACAACAACCTTGTTGATTTGCTTGAGAGTGAGGGCGCGGAGGCGGTTGTGCCTGATTTGCTTGACTTCTTTAACTATTGCTTATACGGAAATGTATATACCCATCAATACCTTGGTGACAAGTGGAAAACATCATTTATCTCCCGTGTGGCAATTTGGGCGATTGACAAGGTAAGGAAGCCTGCCATAAAGGCGCTGAAGGCAAGCCGCAGGTTTGATGCCCCTGTTAAGATTGAGCAGGTGGCTAAGCTGGCAAAGCCCTTCCTATCCCTTGGCAACCAATACGGTGAGGGCTGGTTCCTAACAGGTGAAATGGTTGAGCTTATAAAGACGGGCACGCCTAATATTGTGTGCATACAGCCCTTTGCTTGCTTGCCAAACCATGTTGTGGGCAAGGGTGTTATTAAGCTGCTACGCAAGAGCTATCCCGAGTCCAATATTGTGGCGGTGGACTATGACCCCGGCGCTTCCGAGGTTAACCAGCTTAACAGAATTAAGCTAATGCTTAACTCCGCTAAAAAAAGCTTGGAGGCTAAGGAAAAGGGCTTCGAGGAAAAGGCTGAAAAAACCGCAGATGATGAGGAGCTTTTGACTGTTTAACAGCAATTTATTAACATAAAAAAAGGTGTACTGACACTCGGTTAGTACACCTTTATTTTTGCGCTAAAGGGCTATTGTGATTTCTTTTTTTAGGTCATTGGGTACTTTTTGGCTGCAGCTGGGAGAGGACAACGGCGATGAGCATTAAGGTGCAGCCGATGATGATTTTGACAGTGGGCAGGTGCTGCTCGATTATGCACTCTGCGATTACGGCAAAGAGCGCCTCCAAGGAGCAGAACAGGGCGCAAACCGTTGGGTTGCCGTTGCGCTGACCTAACATTTGGCAGGTGTAGGCAACTCCTGCTGAGAAAACGCCGCAATAAATAATTGGGAACAGGGTAAGGGAAATACCCTCGGCGGTGACTGTACCCACGGTAAAGCCGCCGATGATACCCAAGACTCCTGTTACAAAAAACTGCACGCAGGAGAAAAGCAGGGGGTTGACCCGCTTTCCGCTTTTATCAAAAATTATGATGTGCAGGGCAAAAAACACGGCGCAGATAAGAAGGAGCAAATCCCCTATTGACACGGCGCCGAAGCCATCGGAAAAGGAAAGAAAGTACAGCCCCAAAACCGCGAAGGGAAGGGCGATTAGCATAAAGATGGAGGGCTTTTCCTTAAAGAAAACGAAGGTTATTATTGCTACGAAAATAAGGTAAAGGCTTGTTATAAAGCCTGCCTTTCCGCTTTCCCCTGTCAGCTCAATGCCGAACTGCTGGAAGGAAGAGGCGGTGAACAGGACAACGCCTGCTAAGGCGCCCCACTTAACTGTGTCTATTATCCTTTTGCGTGAGTGGTCTGCATGGCGCTCGAAAATAAGCATAACGGGAATTATGGCAAGGGAAGCCACAAGCATCCTTAAGCCGTTAAAGCCGAAGGCATCAAGCTTATCGGCGTGGTGAGAGGCAATTTCCTGTATTGGAAATGCGGTGCCCCAAACGATTGCAGAGATGAGGCAAAGGTAAGATGATGAAAATTTCTTTTTTTCGTTCATTTTTAAATATTATTTAGACTGTTGATGTAATTGCTGATCAGCTCTTGTAATTCTAAAAGGGTGGAGGTGCGGTTAACCTCGTCACGGACGGAGGCGCTGCCCCTTTCTCCCTTGAGGTACCAGGAAAGGTGCTTCCTTGCCTCGCAAATGGCAATTGCCTCGCCCTTTTCCTCTATCATATATTCAACCTGCTCCATTGCCACCGCGATTTTTTCAAAAATAGTGGGGGGAGTGTACGGCTTTTTGTCAAAATAGTGCTTGATTTCGTCAAAAATGAAGGGATTGCCCATTGCGCCCCTGCCTATCATAACGCTATCCGCACCTGTTTGCTCAATCATTTTTATGGCGTCGCTTCCGCTATATATGTCGCCGTTACCTATGACGGGAATGGAAACGGCTTCCTTAACTGCTTTTATATATTCCCAATTTGCGTAGGGCTCATACATTTGCTCCCTTGTGCGCCCGTGGACACAGATTGCGCTTGCCCCGTTTGCTTCGGCAATTTTGGCAATTTCCACACAGTTTATTGAGTCCTTGTCCCATCCTGCACGGATTTTTACGGTAACAGGAACAGAGGAGGCGTTAACAACCTCCTTTATGATTTCGCCACACAGGGCGGGGCTTTTTAGCAGGGCACTGCCGTCACCTGCGTTAACGATTTTCTTAACGGGGCAGCCCATATTTATGTCAATAACATTTGGGGTGTTATCGTTTTTCCTATGCTCATAGGTGGCGGTGGAGAGAAGGTAAGCACTTTCCGCCATTATTTTGGGGTCAGAGCCAAAGATTTGTATGCCCAAGGGACGGTCATCATCCCTTATCATAGCAAGCTCGGCTGTTTTTTTATCCTTAAAATGGATTGCCTTGGAGCTTACCATTTCACTAACACAGTAGGACGCACCAAATCGCCTTGCAATTTTGCGAAAGGCATAGTCAGTAACTCCTGCCATAGGCGCAAGTATTATCTTTTTTGTAAAATCCATAGCAGAATAGCCCTCCTTTTTGGTGTTGTTTCCTCAATAAGAAAATCCTTTGTTTATACGGAAGGAGCAAGCCCCTCCCCCTACCGTGTAAGCACAATATCATTGCAAGCTGACCTTGTGTGTGCTTGCTCAATTTTGCTTTTGAACAGACTTATATTCGTCGTAATATTTGTAATAGGGGCAGGAGCTTTGCTTGTTTGTTATAAACTGAAGATACTCGTCCTCGTCCATATCAATTTTGCAAATGTACTCCTCGTATTCCTCATCGTAGTCGTAGTGCTCGCAGGTTTCACAATTGTTTGTCATAATAACAACCCTTCCGTCTTGCTTATGCAAGACACCTCCCCTTACACAGGGGAGGCATTTTGATAATGCATATTATGCTTTTGCAAAGCTATTGCTGAACGCAGTGCGTAGCGGCATATCGCTTGCCGCTTGCATCAAATATCGCTCACAGTCGCATTAGTCGATTGTGTATGTTGTTCCCTCGCGGGTGTCCTTAATAGTAACGCCCATTGCGGAAAGCTCGTTCCTGATTTCGTCGGCACGGGCAAAGTTCTTTTCCTTCTTTGCGATAGCTCTTTCAGCAATTAAACCCTCAATTTTTGATTTCAGCTCAGGGTCAATGTCCGCATTTGTGTCGGCTGCACCTGTGCTTGCCTCAGATTGCTTGTTCGTAGCATTTGCTGCGTCGATTAAGCCAACGCAGAGAACGGCGTTATCAATTTCCTCAATAGCCTTAAGCTTGGAGGCGTCTGTTGTGTTAGCCTTTAGAATATCGTAAAGGCAGGTAATGCCAAGGGCAGTGTTCATATCGTTGCCAACCTTTTCGATAAAGGAAGCCTTTGCACTCTCTACAAACGCGCCGTCAACCTCGCCGCTGTTTTTAAGACCTGCAATTCTACGAACGAGCTTGTTGTAGGTTGCGCTTGCCTGGTCAAGCGCCTCGTAGGAGAAAACAAGGGGCTTGCGATAGTGGGACTGCAAGCAGAAGAAACGGTAAACCAGCGGGTTGTAGCCCTTGCTCTCAATAAGAGAAACGGTTAAAAAGTCACCCTTGGACTTGCTCATTTTACCTGTTTCGTCATTTAGGTGGTGAACGTGGAACCAGTAGTTGCACCACTTTTCACCTGTATAAGCCTCGCTTTGCGCAATTTCATTTGTATGGTGCGGGAAAATGTTGTCAACGCCGCCGCAGTGGATGTCCAGCTTATTGCCCAAGTGCTTCATTGAAATGCAGGAGCATTCAATATGCCAGCCCGGGTATCCGATGCCCCAAGGGCTGTTCCACTTAAGCTCCTGGTCATCAAACTTGGACTTGGTGAACCAAAGAACAAAGTCGCTTTTGTTTTTCTTGTTCTTATCCTCGGTAACATCGTCACGAACGCCAACCATAAGCTCCTCGCTGGAGTGACCTGTGAGCACATTGTAGTTTTCCACCTTGGAGGTGTCAAAATAAATGTTGCCGTCGGCAAGGTATGCATATCCCTTTTCAATAAGGCTTTCTATAACCTTGATAAAGTCGTCGATACAGTTTGTTGCGGGCTCCACAATGTCGGGGTACTTAATGTTAAGCTTCTTGCAATCGTTAAAGAAGGCGTTTTTGTAAAACTCCGCAATTTCCATAACGGTTTTTTTCTCACGCTTAGCGCCCTTGAGCATTTTGTCCTCGCCTGTATCTCCGTCACTTGACAGATGTCCAACATCGGTTATATTCATAACTCTTGTAACATCGTAGCCGTAGAAACGAAGGAACCTTTCAAGCACATCCTCCATAATGTAGGTGCGCAGGTTGCCAATGTGGGCAAAGTGGTACACGGTAGGACAGCAGGTGTACATCTTAACCTTGTTTTCCTCGTTTGGAACAAAGTCCTCAACCTTTTTGTAAGTGTATTGTAAAGCTTCATTGTTGTTTACCTCTAAAATTTTTGTTAATATCGATAATTTCAAAAACAATAATGGGAATGGCTATTACGGCGGCGATAAACGAGATACCGTCGGAGTACGCCTGGGTACAGTTATATGCCATATGGAACAAAAGGGACGGCACGATGGAATTGAATTTAACCGAGAGCCAGCCCAAAAGAATACCCAAGCAGGTGGCATAAATAATTCCTAAGGGAGTGCCGTGGACAACGCCGAACAAAAGGGATGAAATTGCAATGGCAACCCAAGGGTGCATTTCCTTTTTAAGCTCGCCCAAAATAAAGCCCCTAAACAGAATTTCCTCCATAACAGGAGCCACAAGACCAACGGACAAAAGCTGCATAAGCGGGCTTGCAACCATGACGTCACTATAAGTGTCGTTTTGAATGGAAACCCATTCCTCGGGGATGATGCCGGACATGGTGACAAGACCGAGGATAAGGACAACGGCAAAGGCGCCGCTAACACCCATAATGATTGTGTTGAAGGCAAAGCGAGGAGGCATTTTGTTAATATACGCGCGCTCGCTTAAGGTACTGTGGGTGAGCCTTGCAACAAGGGCAAGGACAAGCACGGTAACACAGCTAACGGTAATGTTAAGCTCCAGTGAATATTGCATTATAAGTGAGATTTGCTGGTCAGGAGTCATACCCGAGGTGGAGGCAAGCAGAAGCGCGCCGAAAACGGGAATAACAAGGAATTGGGCAGCAAACCAAATTGCAAGGTATAAAAGAGCCTTAGCAAGGCTTAAAATAATTCCCCTTGAGGAATACTGTTTTTCCAAATAATCAACTCCAAACAAAGATAGTTTGAAATATTGTAGCACAAAAATATTGCTTTGTAAATATAGAGAATAATAAATTTTAAAAATTATTTATAAAACTATTGCAATTTGGGAAAAACTATGCTATAATCGTGGCAGTTATACCGAGGCGAGAGTGGACTTGACAGAGTTCACTCTCTCTTTAATAGTACCGTCTTTCTCACATAACGAATTGTTTTTTGGCGGTAGCCTGCTTCGAAAAGTCGCGTAAGGCTAATCGATTTTTATATGTGATAAAGACTAAAGGGTTTCTTGCAATGTAGTGCTGTGAGGCAGCAAATTGATGAAAATTATTTGAAGGGCGGTGACGTTATTGAAATCATCAAAGGGCATAGTTGCTCTTGTCACTCCCATTGCGCAAAGGGTAGCAAACGAGCTTGGCTATCTTGTTTGGGATGTTGACTATGTTAAGGAGGGTACAGAATGGTTTTTGAGGATTGACATTGACAAGGAGGGCGGCGTTGGCATTGAGGACTGCGAAAGGTACTCGCGCACAATTGACCCTATCTTGGACGAGGAAAATCCTATTGAGGACCAGTACACTCTTCAAATTTCCTCCCCGGGTATTGAAAGGGAGATTAAAAACGATTTCCACTTAGAGCATAGCTTAGGGGAAACGGTGCAGGTTCGCTTATATGCACCGCTGAACGGATTTAAGGAGTATGTTGGCGAGCTTAAGGCTTATAACAGCGAAAGCATAACCTTAGACGTTGATGAAATTGTTGAAATTCCGAGAAAAGCAATCGGTAAAATGAATATCTATTTTGAATTTTAAAAAGGAGATTTTAAAATGAATAAGGAATTCTTTGAGGCACTTGATTTACTTGAAAAGGAGCGCCACATTCCAAAGGCGTATATGATTGAAAAGGTTGAGGCCGCTTTGGCTACTGCCTGCAGGCGTGAGCTTGGCTCATCTAACATCTCAGTTGTTATTGATGATGAAAAGCAGGACATTAAGGTTTACAGAAAGTACAAGATTGTAGCTGTTGTTGAGGACCCACAGACAGAGATTACAAAGGACCAAATTACCGAGCTTGAAATTAAGATGAAGGCACAGGGCAAGAAGTTTAAGACCCGTTCCCGCAAAAGAAGCATTGGCGCTGACTACGAATATGAGCTTCAGACAAAGGAGTTTAGACGCTTAAGCGCACAGAACGCAAAACAGGTTATTATCCAAGGCATCCGTGAGGCTGAGAGAAGCTACCAGGCTAAGGAATATGAGGATAAGCGCGGCGAAATGCTTTCCGCTATTGTAACCAAGGTTGAGGACTCTACAGGAAATGTTGTTGTTGACACAGGTATTTCACAGGCTGTTCTTTTGAAGGATGAGCAGATCCCAGGTGAGGTATTAAGGGTTGATGACAGAATAAAGGTGTTTGCAACACAGGTTGGCACCGCTACCGAGAAGGGTCCCCTTGTTTCCTTGACAAGAATTCACCCGAATTTGGTTAAGAGACTTTTTGAAACAGAGGTTCCCGAAATCAGCGACGGAACGGTTATTATTAAGAGCGTTTCCCGTGAGGCGGGCTCAAGAACAAAGATTGCTGTTTATTCAAGAGACCCTGAGGTTGACGCAGTTGGCGCTTGCATTGGTAACAAGGGTGCAAGAATTAATACTGTTGTTGATGAGCTTAACGGTGAAAAGATTGATGTTATCCCATACAGTGACGATGTTTGCGAATATGTAAAGGCGGCGCTATCCCCTGCTTCCGTTAAGAGCGTGGAGCTTGTTGGCGATAGACAGACAAGAGCTGTTGTTAGCCAGGACCAGCTTTCCTTGGCTATCGGTAAGATGGGTCAGAATGCAAGACTTGCTGCAAGGCTTACAGGCTGTAAGATAGACATAAAGGGCGAGTAAGCGACAGCTTACCAAAGGAGGACAGTTCTGTGGAAAAGATTAAGAAGGTACCCCTAAGGCGTTGCCTTGGATGCATGCAGTCCTTCCCTAAAATGGATTTGATAAGGGTTGTAAGAACCCCCGAAAATCAGGTTTTGATTGACCTTGGTGGAAAGAAATCCGGCAGGGGTGCATACTTATGTAAGGATAAGGCGTGTCTTAAGAAGGCTGTCAAGGCTAAGAGGCTGCAGACAAGCTTAGAGGTACAGATAGATGATGAATTAATTGAAGCGCTTTCAAAGGAGCTTGAAGGTATTGAACAGTAAGTTTTTATCTATGCTTGGTCTTGCCAAAAGGGCAGGGGCAATTATAATCGGCACCGACTTGGTGACAAAGACACTCCCAAGCGGAAGGGTTAAGCTGGTTATGTATGCGGAGGATGCCTCCGCTAACACGGAAAAGAAAATTACCGATAAATGCAGGTTTTATAATACAAGCTGTATTAAAACGGGCTTTAGCGGTGATGAACTCGCCCATGCAACAGGCAAGCTTTCATCGGTTATGGTAATTGGTATTACCGATGAGAATTTTTCCAAGGGACTTATTTCTCTTACATCTAACGAAACGAGGTAAATGATATGGCACGTATAAAGGATTTTGCAAAGGATTTTAACCTTGATATGAAGGATGCCCTTGAGCTTATCGAAAGGGCAGGCTTGGGCGCACGTCAGTCCGGTGCTAATATAGAAGCGGATGAGATTTCTCTTGTCCTTAATGTAATCACGCTGGAAAACCAGTTTAACGGAATAAATGATTACCTTGACGGAAAGCACACCATAACCTCTGAAAAGAAGAAGGCGCGCATTGCCAAGGAAAAGGCTGAGGCAAAGGCTAAGGCGGAGGCTGAGGAAAAGGCTAAGGCAGAGGCAGAAGCTAAGGCTGAGGCGGAGGCGGAAGCCAAGGCTAAGGCAGAGGCGGAAGCCAAGGCTAAGGCAGAGGCAGAAGCTAAGGCAAAGGCTGAGGCGGAAGCTAAGGCAAAGGCAAAGGCAGAGGCTGAGGCTAAGGCTAAGGCAGAGGCAGAAGCTAAGGCTAAAGCGGAGGCAGAAGCGAAGGCTAAGGCTGAAGCAGAAGCAAAGGCAGAAAAGAAGGAAGCGCCTCTACAAAAGGCAGACCGCTTTGCAAAGCCGTTTGAAAATAAGGATGGCTTTAAAAAGGACTTTAATAAGGATAATAAGCCACAGTTTGAAAAGAGGGACTTTAACAAGGACGGTAAGGGTCAATTTGAAAACAGGGACGGCTTTAAGAAGGACTTTAATAAGGACAGAAGCAACCAAAACCGCAACGGCGGCTTTGGCGGCGGCTTTGACAAGGATAGAAACGAAAAGAAGACATATAATGTAACTCCAAAGCAGAAGAAGCCCGAGAGCAATGTTATTGAAATTAAGACAAAGACAGGTGAGACTAAGGTTGTTGACACAAGAACATCCTATGTTGACCTTTCCAAGTATGATGAAAAGTTTGATAACTACGAGGCAACCCACGGTAACTACGGTGGGGGCGCAGGCAAGCAGAAGCTAAAGAAGCAGAACAACCGCGACGCCTTTAACTCCAAGAAGGAGAAGGAGCGCCAGGCAATGGAAAAGATGAAGAGGGCGGCATTTGAAAAGGCAAAGAATACACAGCTCTCCATTACTGTTCCCGACGAGATTACCGTTGGTGAGCTTGCCTCCCGCTTAAAGGTTAACTCCGGTGAGGTTGTTAAAAAGCTTATGATGATGGGCGTTATGGCATCTGTTAACCAAACTATTGACTATGACACCGCATATCTTATAGGTGATGAGCTTGGCGCAAAGGTAACAAAGGAGGTTGTTGTTACCATTGAGGAAAAGCTCTTCGAGGAGGAAGAGGACAGCGCAGAAAGCCTTTTGGAAAGGGCACCTGTTGTTTGTGTTATGGGTCACGTTGACCACGGTAAAACATCACTTCTCGATGCTATTAGACATACACACGTTACCACAGGCGAGGCGGGCGGTATTACACAGCATATCGGCGCTTACAGGGTTAATATAAACGGCAAGGACATTACCTTCCTTGACACCCCGGGCCACGAGGCATTTACCGCTATGCGTTTGCGCGGCGCTATGGCAACGGATATTGCAATTATCGTTGTTGCGGCAGATGACGGAATTATGCCACAAACGGTTGAGGCTATTAACCACGCAAAGGCTGCAGGCGTTGACATTGTTGTTGCTATTAACAAGATGGATAAGCCAACCGCTAACCCCGAAAACATTAAGCAGGAGCTTACAAAGTACGACCTTGTTCCCGAGGAATGGGGCGGCGACATTATGTGTATTCCTGTATCCGCCCACACAAAGATGGGTATTGATGACCTACTTGAAAGCGTGCTTTTGATTGCTGAGGTTAAGGAATTGAAGGCTAATCCAAACAGGCTTGCAAAGGGTATTGTTATTGAGGCTAAGCTTGATAAGGGCAGGGGCCCTGTTGCGACCATCCTTGTACAAAACGGTACACTTAAGTCAGGCGATGTTGTAATTGCGGGCACTGCTGTTGGTAGGGTAAGAGCTATGACTGACCATACAGGCAAGGCGCTTAAGGCGGCAGGTCCTTCCGTTCCTGTTGAAATTACAGGTCTTAGCGAGGTTCCTAACGCAGGTGACGAGTTCAATGCGGTTAAGGATGAGAGAATGGCAAGAGAGCTTGCTGAGCAGAGAAAGGCTAAGGCTAAGGAGGAAATCTTTAGGGCTAACGCAAAGGTTAACCTTGATGACCTGTTCAGCCAGATTAGCGACGGCGTTAAGGAGCTTAACATTATCGTTAAGGCTGACGTGGGCGGCTCCTGTGAGGCGGTTAAGGCATCACTTGTTAAGCTTTCCAATGCCGAGGTTAAGGTTAATGTAATTCACACCGCCGCAGGTGGTATTACAGAGAGCGACGTTATGCTTGCTGCTGCATCAAATGCTATTATCGTAGGCTTTAACGTACGTCCCGATAAGAATGCTATTGACTCTGCCGAAAGACAGAATGTTGATATAAGAACACACAGAATTATTTACGAAATCATTGAGGAAATAGAGGCTGCTATGAAGGGTATGCTTGCTCCTACCTTCAAGGAAGTAATCTATGGTCATGCCGAGGTAAGACAAACCATTAGAGTTCCAAACGTTGGTACAATTGCAGGAAGCTACGTTCAAGACGGTAAGATAGTTCGCTCTGCATCTATCAGAATTATCCGTGACGGTATCGTTATAGCTGAAGACAAAATCGCATCCCTTAAGAGATTTAAGGACGACGCAAAAGAGGTTAACGCAGGATATGAGTGCGGTGTTGGCCTTGACAGATTTAACGACATCAAGGAAGGCGACATTATGGAAGCCTTCGGTATGGAAGAGGTAGAAAAGTAATTCGCCAAAGGCGAATTACAGTGAAATTCCGTTTTATTGGGTGAAATCTGTCCTTTGGACAAATGAAATTTTTGCTAACGCAAAAGCTATAAGCTACAATTTAGCAAGGAGCCGCGATGCGGTGGATTAGATGATAAAAGCTCCCTTTCACATTAGGGAGCTTTTTCCATGTTAAGTGAATAAATGTTGACTGCTTGGAATAAAATATATAAAAAATGGAAAAAATATTGACAAATTTGGAATTTATGCTACAATATAATTGAAAATGGGAGGTGAAATTATGGCAAGGGAAAACAAGGAACAGATAATAAGCTATGTTTTAAAGCTTATTTCGGCAGGCGATGAGGATTTGGTGAAAAAGACTACGGAAGCCTTTGAGGTGTCTAAATCAACGGTATACAACTACATCAAGGAGCTTTGCAACGACGGAATTATAAAAAAAGAAGGCTCGTCATATGCCATAGTGTCACAGAGCCAAGTGTTTTTGTATGATAATAAGGGCTTGGATGAAAGCAGAGTTTTTGAAAAGGATATAGCGCCTATATTTAAGGGGCTTGAAAAAAATGTGTTTTCTATTTGGAGATACGCATTTACCGAGATGATGAATAATGCTATTGAGCATTCCTTGTCTAAGAAGATTTTTGTAATGGTATCCACCAACCCATTGGAATCAACTGTGATGATTTCAGATAACGGCATTGGTATTTTTAAGAATATTCAAGACTATATGAAAAAAGAATGTGACCAAGAAATTTCGCTTGACGAGTGCGCCGCTCTTTTGTTTGCGGGAAAATTTACTACCGCTAAGGCTATGCATTCGGGTGAGGGCATTTTCTTTACTTCGCATTTGATGGATAGCTTTTTTATTGTTTCCGATGATGTTTTCTTTTCGAGAAACAATTTTGCCGATACAAAAATAAAGGGCTTAGAATCTGTGAACAGCACCATAGTTTGTATGTCCTTGAACAACCATACCAAAAAGACTACAAAGGAAGTGTTTGACAGGTTTTCCAACGTGGATGAGGGCTTTATAAAAACACAAATTCCAATTGCCCATATTTTCCCGTACGGTAGTCCTGTTTCTCGCTCGGAGGGCAGGCGGCTCGGAGAATTAATACTGAAATTTAAAGAGGTAGATTTGGACTTTACGGGTGTTGAGGAGGTAGGTCAAGCCTTTTGCCACGAAATGTTTGTGGTGTGGCAGGGCAGAAACCCAGGCATTAAGCTGAATGTGCTAAATGCAGAGGATGATGTTTTAAGAATGATAAAAAGGGTTATAAACACAAACTAAAAAAATTCGGGGAAGCAGCCCCGAATTTTTTGTTTTTATTTGCGGGAGGGCAAACCCCTCCCCTACATTTTTGAATGTAGAAACGGTTCTTACTTTGCGTAATCTACTACGCGACTTTCACGAATGAGGTTAACCTTAATCTGACCCGGGTATTCAAGCTCGCTCTCGATTTTCTTAACGATATCACGGGCAACAAGTGCCATTCTATCGTCGTTAATCTGCTCGGGCTTAACCATAATACGGATTTCACGTCCTGCCTGGATAGCGAAGGTCTTTTCAACACCGTCAAAGCTCTTGGCGATTTCCTCAAGCTTTTCAAGTCTTTTTATGTAGTTTTCAAGGTTTTCACGCCTTGCGCCCGGGCGAGCCGCAGAGATTGCGTCAGCCGCTTGAACAATAACAGCAATGATTGTCTGCGCCTCAACATCACCGTGGTGAGCCTCGATTGCGTGGATAACCTCCTTGCCCTCCTTGTACTTCTTTGCAATATCAACACCGATATTAACGTGGGAGCCCTCAACCTCGGCGGTCAAAGCCTTACCGATGTCGTGGAGCAAGCCTGCGCGCTTTGCAAGAGTAACGTCCGCACCAAGCTCAGCCGCCATAACGCCTGCGATGGTGGAAACCTCAATGGAGTGGTCAAGAACATTTTGACCGTAGCTTGTTCTGTACTTAAGTCTACCGAGCAGCTTAATAAGCTCGATATTGATGCCGTGAACGCCTGTTTCAAAGGTAGCCTTTTCGCCAGCCTGCTTGATTGAAGCCTCAACCTCGCGCCTTGCCTTTTCAACAGTTTCCTCAATTCTTGTTGGGTGGATACGACCGTCTGAAATAAGCTTTTCAATAGCAATTCTTGCAGTTTCACGCCTTACAGGGTCGAAGCCTGAAATTGTAATAGCCTCGGGAGTATCATCTATGATAAGCTCGACACCTGTCAAGTTTTCAATAGCCCTTACATTACGTCCCTCACGGCCGATAATTCTACCCTTCATTTCATCATTTGGAAGGGCAACAACGGAAATTGTAGCCTCGCTTACGTGGTCGGCAGCGCACTTTGCAATGGCAAGAGAAATAATGTTCTTTGCCTTTTTGTCCGCCTCCTCCTTAAACTCAGCCTCAAGCTCCATAAGCTTTTGCGCCTGCTCGTGCTTAACATCATCCTCAAGATTTTTGATAAGCATTGCCCTTGCCTCCTCAACGCTGTAGCCTGAAATCTTTTCAAGCAGCTTGAGCTGAGACTCGTGCAATTGGTCGATTTTTTCCTTAACTTCGTCTGCTTCCTTAACCTTTTTAGCTAAAGCCTCTTCCTTCTTCTCCATAGCCTCAGCCTTTTTATCAAGATTATCTTCCTTATTAGCAAGCCTTTGCTCTTGACGGGTTAATTCGGCACGTCTTTCCTTAACCTCGCGCTCAAGCTCGTTCCTTGACTTTTGGATTTCATCCTTTGCGTCAAGCAAAAACTCTTTGCGCTTGGTTTCTGCGGCTTTGATAGCATCCTCAAGCAGCTTTTTCGCCTGCTGTTCAGCTGAGCCGATCTGCTTTTCGGCAACAGCACGTCTTATGATGATACCAACAACGATACCAACAAGAATGCCGGCGGCAGCGCCAATGATGAGGGCGATATACCATTCCACAATAACATACCTCCTAATTAATATTTCGGCGAAAACCATTAGAAATTTTAACATTAGTTATGAAAAAGCATAAAAAATCCGCCGATAAATTCATTATGCCAAATTTCTACATAATATAATTATATATTATATCTTAGTTATAGTCAAGAGAAAAATTTAAAATAATTTGCGGTTTTTATTGACGGAGGGGAAAATATAAACTATAATGATACAAGAGAGGTGCGTTATGAAATTAGTTGATGTTAATTTTAATCTTGCAAAAATGGTGGCGCGCTCAGCCCTTTTGACTGCTACCGATGAGCGCGGCAATGTAAATACTATGACTGTTTCTTGGGGTGGCACAGGCATCCTTTGGGGCAGGGAGGTTTGCTTTGTTTTTGTGCGACCTGAAAGGTACACCTTTGGCTTTTGCGAAAGGGGAGAGAGCATGTCGCTTTCGTTTTTTGGTGACAAGAGAAAGGACACCCTTTCCCTTTGCGGCACAAAAAGCGGCAGGGACGTGGATAAATTTAAGGCGTGCGACCTAAAATATACCCTTAATGAGGGGGCTTGCGTTTTTGAAGATGCGGAGGTAACGCTTATCCTTAAAAAGCTATATGCAGATGACCTAAAAAAGGATGCATTTGTAAGCTCGGTGGCGGAACCGTTTTACAAAAACGGAGGGTACCACAGGATGTATATTTGCGAGATAAAGGATATATTGGTATAAATAAAAAACGCAGGACGGCGTATCCATCCCTTAAGAGGGATGCGGTGGGCGCAAATGCAGAATGCGGACATTAAATTGGAGGAATTATGAAGGATTGCAAATGGATTACAAGCAGGGTGGCAGAGGGGTCTGCCAACAAGATTTATTACTTTAAGAAGGAATTTGACTTAAAGACGGTAAAGAACGCCAAGGTGGATATTTCCGCGCAGGCAAGGTACAAGCTTTACATAAATGATAGTTTTGTGGGCTTTGGACCCTGCAAGGGCACCCGTGAAAAGACTTTTTTTGACACCATAGATGTAACCGACTGCTTAAGGGTTGGTACAAACAAGATTTATATTGAGGTTTTACAGCTTGTTTCCACGGATATGGAGGGCAAGATGTCACCTATTGAGGGCGTGTTAAGAGTTGGCTCCGCTATTCTTGCCTTTGAGCTTACCTGCGGCGATGTGGTGATTAAGAGTGATGAAAGCTGGGAATGCGCAAAAATTGACGGCATCACTCAGGTTAACGCAAGGAGCTGTTATTCCGGCGCAACCCGCGAAACGGTGGACAGCGTGGCTGTAAAAGGGGCAAAATACGAAAATGCCAAGATACAGTGCGGAGTTTCCAACGGTGAGGACGACCACTATTGGTGGGGAAACACAAACAAGTGCTTCCTTTTTGAGCGCCCTATTCCTATGCTCGATATGCAAAACAAGCTTGATATTATTAAGTATGACGGCGAATACTTTGAGGCGGACTACCTTACCTTTGGTTACCCTCGGTTTAAGATATGCGGTAAGGGCAAGGTTGACCTTGTATATTTTGAGTGCTTTGACTCGGATAAGGGCAAGACAAACAGCGTAAGAACTGACCGCAGCCTTGGAATTTGCCGTGAGATGATTGACACGGTTGAGGTTGACGGGGAGTATATATTTGAGCCCTTCTGGTTTAGGTGCTTCCGCTTTATAAAGGTGGAAACGGTGGGGGACGTGTCTGTTAAAATGGTTGGAATGACAGAGGTTAACTATCCTATGTTCCCACGCACGGACTACGATTTCGGTACAAAAACAGACAATAAGCTTTGGGAAATCAGTGTGCGCACATTGCAAAGGTGTATGCACGAAACGTATGAGGATTGTCCCTTCTACGAGCAGCTGCAGTATGCAATGGACACCTCTGTGCAAATGCTGTTTAACTATCAGCTGACTGATGATGACAGGCTGGCAAGAAAGGCAATGGATGACTTTGCCGCTGAGCAGCACGCAGACGGACTTATGCCGTCAAGAACACCGTCGGTTGGTGAGCAGCATATACCCTCCTTCCAATTTTACTTCATATTTATGGTATATGCCCACTACATTCGCTTTGGCGATGTGGCGCTTGTAAGAAAGCATCTGCGCGCAATGGACGGCGTTATTGAGTGGTTTAGGCACCACTTGACAAGGGAGGGCATTGTTGCCCCCAGCAAGTACTGGAACTTTATTGACTGGGCAACCCCTTGGGGTTACGACAAGGAAAGGGGCTGTGAGGGCGGAACTCCTATTGGAGTATATGAAACAAGCGAAATTGCAATTTACAACCCGATGATGGCATACTTTTTGCAGTGCGCGGCAAAGCTTAACGAGATTTGCGGAAGAACAGATGTTGCCGAGGAATACTTAGCCGTTGCGGAAATGCTTAAGAAAAACACGGAAAAGTATTTTTATAACAAGGAAATGGGCTTGTATGCGGATGACAGAAGCCACAAGTATTATTCACAGCATATGCAGACCTGGTGTGTGCTTAGCGGTGTTTGCAAGGGGGCAAAGGCAAAGAGAATAATGAAAAAAAGCCTTGGCTTAGAGGCTAAGGCAACATATGCATTTGCATATTTCTGGTTCAGAGCCCTTGAAAGAGTTGGACTTTACGACAAGACAAAGGAAATGATGGACAGCTACCGCGGGCTTTTGAAGCTCAACTGCACCACAATTCCCGAAACCCCAACATATTCAAGAAGCGATTGCCACGCCTGGGGTGCCCTTGCCATTTATGAGTTTTCCGCAACTGTGCTTGGCGTGCGCACGGAAAATGTAAACGAAAAGAGCGTATCAATTAAGCCTTACATAAAGGGCAGACCTTACGCAAAGGGTACAGTTTCCACCATCGCGGGCAACATAAGAGTTGAATGGAAAAAGGAAAAGGATAGCTTTGCCTTAACCGTTTCCTCAGAAAACGACGGGGTTAAAAAGGTTATTACCATGCCAAACGGCGATACATACGAAACAAGAAAGAAATCTTGTACATATAAATGTAAGATATAGCCTCATTGCGCAGCATATCAAGTTTACGAATTAAACAATCGAGTTAAGGTAAAAGCCTTAACATATCGATTTTGCCATTGGCAAAACGAGAGCGTGCGTTCGCACGCAGGAAAGGAGAAAATTATGAAAATCGCACTAATTGCACACGATAAGAAAAAGGACGCCATGATAGCGCTGGCTATTAAGTATCAGGACACATTGGCTAAGCACGAGCTTTATGCAACGGGTACAACAGGTACACTTGTAATGGGGGAGACAGGACTTAAGATTAAGAGAATGAAGTCGGGTCCTCTTGGCGGTGACCAGCAGATTGGCTCAATGGTTGCTGAGGGAAAGCTTGACTTGATTGTGTTCCTCCGTGACCCCCTTACATCACAGCCCCACGAGCCCGATGTTTCTGCATTGCTCCGTCTTTGCGACGTTCAGTCAATACCCTTGGCTACAAATGTAAAGAGCGCAGAAATTATGCTTGATGCTGTACAAAACGGATTGACGCTATAACAACCGAAATACAAAAAGGAGTGCGGCAAAATTGCCCGCACTCCTTTTTTTGCACTTCTTGTCCTGCGTGGCATGCACAAGGCGCATATCACTCGCCGCAGGAGAATAGAGTTGGCG
>JAFTMJ010000020.1 GCA_017452475.1 Clostridia bacterium
AATTTTAAAAAAGCCTCCACGGGTGGGGGCGAGGGCTGGCGCCGTGCCTTGTGGTGAGGGGGACCGCTTGCGGTGGAAGGTGCGTTCTATTGCTCCACTCTTTTCTTCGCAACCCTGTCAATCTCGGCGCAAGCGCTCGCCTCAGCCGATGGAGCCTACAAAGCCATTTATGGCAAAGCGTAACCCCCGTTAGACGGGGGATATTTATTCAATGTTTGCTCTTGCACTAATTTTACATTTTAATTTCCAAAATGCAACCAAGTCATTGACAATTTAGGCAAAATATATTATAACTAAAATATAGAATTTGTTTAAGACAGGCGCAAAATATGCGCATCTTGAAGGCGAAGGCTTGGAGGCAATATGGATAAAAGATTAAATGAGTGCTTACAGGGTAAGCAGGGAGATTATATTTTGCCCTTTTTGTGGCTGCACGGTGAGCCGAAGGAAAGGGTACGCCAAGAAATTTTGGCAATAAAGGCAAGCGGCATTAACCAGCTTTGCGCAGAGAGCCGCCCATATAAGGACTTCTGCCGTGACCAGTGGTGGGACGACTTTGGCTATATTTTAGATGTAGCGAAGGAGCTGAATATGCGTGTGTGGCTCTTGGATGACCAAAAGTTCCCCACAGGCTACGCAAACGGCTACCTTGAAAGGGAGGAGCATAAGCACCTGCGCAAAAAGCTCATAAGGGAGTACCAAATTGAGGCGGTAGGACCTATGCGGTGCGCCAAGCTCCTTGTCGGCGGCCGCCTTGGGTATGACGAGGAAATATATAGCGTTATCGCCTACAAATACACAGGCAAGGGGGAGGAGCTTGACTTTTCCACCGCCGTTGACATAACCGCCACGGTAGAAAACGGCGTTGCCTATTGGGATATCCCCGACGGCATTTGGCGTGTTTGCGTAACCGTTCGCACATCCCCGTATAAATACAAGGATGACCGTTTTTTCTACTACATTGATATGCTGAATTATGACTCCTGCACCGCTATGATAAATGAGGTGTATGAGACGCATTATCGACACTTCCCCCAGCATTTTGGCAAAACCTTTGCAGGCTTTTTCTCTGATGAGCCGGGCTTTTTGAACGAGATGAACAGCTATTATAACTCCTTGGGCGTTATGTATTCACCGTACCCCTGGAGCGATGAGCTGATAGGCTTAATAGCCAAAAGCGCAGGCATTACCGAAAAAGAGGTTGAGCTTTTGCTGCCTGCCCTGTGGGAGGACTTGGGTTCAAAAACCGCCCTTATCCGCACCCACTATATGGAAGTGGTGACAAAGCTATATAGCCGCAACTTCACATATCAATTGGGGGACTGGTGCAGGTCACACGGCGTTATGTACATAGGACATGTGATTGAGGATATGGGCGCCCATATGCGCTTGGGCTACGGCAGCGGCCACTTTTTCCGCGCCCTTGACGGACAGGATATGGCAGGCATTGACATTGTGTTAATGCAGGATATCCCGGGGGATTTGGATGTTATCCACCGTTCCCCCTTGGCAGACGGCGGTGTTACCGACCCTGCCTTCTTCCACTACACCCTGCCAAAGTTAGCATCCTCCCACGCCCACATTCAGCCCCTAAAGCAGGGCAGGGCAATGTGCGAGCTTTTCGGTGCCTTCGGCTGGGCGGAGGGTCTGCCCTTTATGAAGGGTCTTGCGGACACAATGCTTGTGGGGGGCGTTAACCACTTTGTGCCCCACGCCTTTTCCCCAATGGAAGAGGACCCCGACTGTCCGCCCCATTTCTATAACGGGGGCAAAAACCCACAGTATCCGCTGTTCAAGGACTTAATGGAATATATGGGCAGATGCTCTCATCTTTTGCAAGGCGGAGCGCACAAGGCGGATGTGTGCGTGTTCTATAACGCGGAGGGCGAGTGGGCAACCGCAGGCAACAAGCCCTTCTTTGAAATTTGCAAAATATTGACACAGGGTCTTGTGGATTTTGATATTGTACCCTATGACGCCTTGGAAAATGCTTCTGTGGAAAACGGCAAGCTTGTAATAAACGGCGAGGACTACGGCGCACTAATTGTGTCCGAGTGCCCCTGCCTGCCATATAGCCGCCTCTCTGCCTTTGATAGGTTAGCCGGGGCAGGCTTAAGGGTTATTTTTGAAAACAACCTGCCTGAGATGAGCGCGGAGGGCAAGGATATTCTGCCCCTTTTGGACAGCCTTGTGTCAGTTCCGCAAAATCAGCTTGTGGCATACTTAAGGGAGCTTGGCTTGTGCCACGTAAGCGGCGAGGGTCAGGGTATGGACAAGGCGCGCTTCTACCACATTCAGCGAAACAGCAGGGACATTTACCTGATTTCCAACGAGGATATAAATCACACCCTAAAGGGCACATTTTACCTAAAACAGGCGGGAGAGTGTCTGATTTACGAGCCGTGGGGCAATAAAATTTACCGTTACGGCAACACAAACGGGGAGCTTGAGCTGACAATTGAGGGCGGCAATATGCTGTTTGCGATTTTTGGTGAGGAAATTGATGAAAATATCCCTATGTACCAAACGGAGAAGGAAAGGGTGGCGCTTAACCTAACCTTTGATATTTCCTTGGTCGATGAGGGGACAAGCCAAGAATACAAAATAGCCCAAAGTTCTACATTATTCGACATTACCGCGCCGAGCAAATATCCAACCTTTAGCGGTGAGGTTATTTACCGCACATCATTTACACCCGTTGAATTTTTTGATGTGATTGATTTGGGTCAGGTTGGCGAAGCGGCGCAGGTCTGGCTAAACGGCAAATATATGGGCGCAAGGATAAATTCCCCGTACAAATTCAACCTAAAGGATGGGTTGAGGGCAGGGGAAAACACCCTTGAAATAAGGGTTAAGAGCAATCCTGCCCATCCCCGCCCCGAAAGCCTTTCAAGCTATATCCCCATTTCCCCAACGGGTATTTTGGGTGATATCTCTCTTTGCAGATACAGTTAAATTGTACAAATCGCGCCTCGGTTTTTCTTGCCGAGGCGTTGACATTTTGTGCAAATTGTAGAAAAAATGCAAAATCTTAGGTTGCGCTTGAAATCGCTTACACAGCGATGTTATGATATAATATAAGATTTTTCGCAAAAGAGATTGACAAAAATGAAATATAATGGGATAATCTCTTACAGACAGGCAGACAGAGAGAGCCACAGCTCTGTAATTTTTGCGGTTAAACTTGCCATTTGATGTAAAGTGGCTTTGCGCCCCCTTTTTATCAAGTGGCTTTTTTGATACAAAATATTTTAGAAGGAGAGCTTTATGAAAAAGAAAATCTTTTTAATGCTGGCGGTTATGGCAATGCTTGTGTGCGTTTTTGCTATTTCCGTAAGCGCAGCTACCGTTAAATTTAACGGACAAGACTACACGGTTACAACCTATGAAAATGTAAAGGCAAAAACGAATATCGACGTTAAAAATATAAACGACGTTGTTATTTTTTCGGACGGATTCTGCTGCCCCACAGCCTACGTGTTTAAGGACCAAAATTATGTAAACGGACACGATAGTAATCACGGTGACGGTAAATACGCCTTCGATTTTGGCTTCATTAACGGTGAAAGAAACAAGGAATATACCTTTGCGGATATTCTTAAGCTCGATATCCCTCAAGGCGTTGTAAAAATAGGGCACAGAGCCTTTCAAGACGTTACAACTCTTGTGGAGGTATCAATTCCAAGCAGTGTAACTACAATTGAAGGATGCGCATTTGAGAAAGCAGCAGGACTTAAAAGATGCATCTTTGAGCATGGCGAGGATGATGGCTTAACAAACATTCCATCCTGGGTCTTTTCCGATTGTACTAGTCTTGAGGCACTGTCAATACCCGACTGTGTTACAACGATAGACGGATATCAATTTTTAACTAAGTGCAGTAACTTAACCGCTGTATATCTTTCCAAGAACCTTTCATCATTTTCATATACTAATGGTGACTCGAACAGAGGTCCGTTTAACGAATGTAAAAAAATGTACCTTGTTAACGAGCCGTTTAGCTATGACAGTATCCCTGCAAAGCCTGAGGTTTACTATTTCCCAAGCGGTCTTTCCTCAGATGTTATGACAGGCACATTTTTTAGAAACTGTGCCAGCTTAAATAAGGTTTTGGTTTTCGGAACAGGCGTTACCGCAATGACGAACAATCACTTTTTTGAAGGTTGTGGAAACGAAACAGTAGTGTTCTTGGGCGATATGACACAGGTATCCGCAACCAGCAGCTGGCCGTGGTCCACAAAGAATATTTACTTTGCTAATGTAAACGATAAATCTGCCGCTGACCTAACACTATCCATTGATGAGTCAAAGCAAACGGCATATTTCTGCCACGCGGCTGACAACACAGCTCACTTGTCCGACCCAAGAAAGGCTGTTATAACAAAGGAGCCTAACTGTGTGGACAACGCGTGGAGCAATACATACTGCTTCTGCGGAGCGTATATGGGCGAGGTTGAAATACCGAACTCCAACAATGGCGGCGCGCACGATTTGGAAAATGCAACAATAGTAAATATTGTGTACAGTAATTTTACAGCAGCAGGCACAAAGGCGCTTAAGTGCCCAAAATGCGGCGTTGATGACATTGCAGGCGGCGAAGCACCCGCACTCTTTACCTGCCTTGGCTACTCCGCACCCGAAAACGGCAACGGCGGAATTGCAGTAGGCTTTACAGTAAACGGCACAGCCATTACAGAGTATGAAGCAGTAACAAATAAAACCGTTTCCTACGGCATTTTCGCAGCCTTGAAGGATAGATTAAACGGCGGTGATATATTCGCAGACGGCAATGTAAATCCTTGCGCCATTGTTGCAGATGTAACGGCATACGCAAACGCCGCATTTGAGGTAAAAATCGTTGGCTTTGAAACCGACACACAAAAGACCGCACAAATCGCATTGGGCGCATATGTAAAGGTTTCCGTGGGTGAAGCAACAGAATATACATACCTCCAGCACGGCGCACCTGAGGAAAACGAAAAGTATTGCTTCGCTTCCTTTAACCAAATCGCAGGCTCAGCTGCAAAATAAAAAATTTCACACAATCAAAAGCCATATGGGTTTGCTCCGTATGGCTTTTTCCTTTAGCAATACATAACCCCGTGCCAATTGAAATTTTGCCCTTGCACCCCAAGCCTCCATCGGTGGAGGCGAGCGCTTGCGCCGTGCCTTGTGCTGAGGGGGACCGCTTGCGGTGGAAGGAGCGTCCCAATTTTACATTTCTCCCCCGTAGCCTCCCCTGTGCAAGCGGGAGGTGGCTTGCGAAGCAAGACGGAAGGGTTGTCAATTCTGCATTTCCGCACCGCCTAAAGACCCGTTCGCTCAGCGCTCAGTTTGACACCCTGTGTCATTTTGCATTTTGCATTTCCCCGTAGGGGACTTGTCATCCTGAGGCACCGCCGAAGGATCTTGTTATGATACGCACCAATTTTATTTTTCCGCACCGCCTAAAGACCCATTCGCTCAGCGCTCAGTTTGACACTTCGTGTCATTTTGCATTTCCTCAAAGCCCCCACCGGTGGAGGCGAGCGCTTGCGCCGTGCCTTGTGCTGAGGGGGACCGCTTGCGGTGGAGGGAGCGTCCCAATTCCTTGCCCCCAAGCCTCCCTTGGCTGAATGAACGCTAATTATTCATTTTTCATTCCCTTTCTTGACAAATGGGCTAAAAAATATTATACTAATCTTACAATAAATTTTTTTTGAGGTAATATATGATTACAGTTAAGCCGTTTAAGGCATTAAGACCAAGGCAAGACCTTGCAAGCAGGTGCGCCGCCCTGCCATACGATGTTATGTCCAGCCGTGAGGCGAGGGAAATGGTAAAGGGGGAGCCCTACACCTTTTTGCGGGTTGACAGGGCAGAGGTAAACCTGGACGAGGGCGTTGATATATATAGCGACCAAGTGTATGAATGTGCAAGAGATACCTTGAGGCAAATGGAAAATGAGGGTGTTTACATAAATGACAGTGAGAGTAAGTTCTACTTTTACCGCCAAATTATGAACGGGCACTCCCAAACGGGCATTGTGGGCTGCGCCTGTATAGACGACTACCTTGAAAACAGGATAAAGAAGCACGAGTTTACCCGCGCGGACAAGGAGCAGGACAGAATTAGGCACGTGGACACGGTAGGCGCCCACACGGGACCTATTTTCTTGACCTATAAGGACAGCCAAGGCTTGGATGAAATTATTGAAAAAGAAACACAGCGCCAACCGCTTTACGATTTTGTGGCGGAGGACGGGGTGCGCCATACCGTATGGAAATCGAGTAGTGGGGCAGTGGATAACGCCATTGAAGGAGAGTTTTCCACCCTTGATGCGCTTTATATTGCCGACGGACACCACAGGTGCGCCTCTGCCGTTAAGGTCGGGGTGAAGAGAAGGCAGGAAAACCCTTGCCACAAGGGCGACGAGGAGTACAACTTCTTCCTTTCCGTTATATTCCCCTCCAAGTCCCTGTCTATCCTTGATTACAACCGTCTTTTGAGGGATTTGAACGGCTATACCGCGGAAGAGCTTTTGGCAGAAATTGAAAAAAAGGTGGGACACGTGTCGAAATTTGAGGGTGAAGGACCCTATAAGCCCACAAAAAAGCATACCGTGGGCATATACTTGGCAGGCAAGTGGTACAGGGTGGATTTTCACAATAGCATTTGCCAAGATGAAAAAGCGGTTGACCGCCTTGATTGCGCCATTTTGCAAAAGCACCTGCTTGGGGGCATCCTTGGCATCCTTGACCCAAGGAGTGACAGGCGCATTGACTTTGCAGGGGGCATCCGCGGTCTTGAATATCTTGAAAAGCGATGCCGAGAGGATATGCAAATGGCAATTTCTATGTACCCCACCTCCCTTGATGACTTAATGGCGGTGGCTGACAGCGGTGATGTAATGCCGCCCAAGTCCACCTGGTTTGAGCCAAAGCTGAGAAGCGGCTTGCTCATACATAAGCTATAAGTATTTAACCATAACATAAAATTACAGTAGGTTAGTTTTGTATAAATTGCCGAAAATTTACTGTTTTTTATTATGTAATTGACAACAGACATTTGCAGTGTTATAATATTATTGATATAGGAGCGCTTATTATGTAGCCCCATCAAAAATTTAAAAAGGAGAACGGAAAAATGAAGTACTTAAGACCAGCTTACGAAAATGAGGCAGTTAAGACAAACGACATCATTTGTGAGTCCCCATACAGTGTTTCTTATGTAAACAAGAAGGATGAAAACGGCAACGAGTATACCGCAACACAGATTACCGTAAACGCATCCAAGCTTTTCGGCGACAGCCAGTTCTAATTAATTAATCAAGCAAAGCCGCAAGATGCTTGGCTTTGCAAAACTGAAAAAAAGGAGAAAATTATGAAAAAGAAAATCTTTTTAATGCTTGCATTGGCATTAATGCTTTCTTGCTTATTTGTTGTTTCCATAAGCGCAGAGGTTGTAACTTATAAAGATGCGCCTGCAAGAAATAACATCGAAGTAAACAGCAAAGACTTAATCGTGTTTGATGACGGCTTTACAACTCTTTCCGCGTATGTAGTAAAGGACGACAAAACCTTTGGTTGGAAGCAAAACGCTTACGATTTCGGCTTCATCAACGGAAAAACAGGCAAAAGCTACGGCTACGACAACATCGTAGAGCTTGACATTCCACAGGGTGTTACCTCTATTTCCACAAGTGCTTTTGCAAGCAACAAGGTTATTAAGAGAGTGTCTTTCCCTGACTCTGTTACTTCTATCGGCGGCACTGTGTTTGAGTATAGCTCTTCTTTAGAGGAGTTCACCTTTGAGCATAATGCTAATTCAGAATTAACTACTATCCCTAACTGGATGTTCGCACAATGCACAAGCCTTAAGGCAATTTCATTCCCTGATTGTGTTACAAAATTCACAGGTGTGGCACAGCTCGGCGGATGCAAAAACTTAACAGCAATTTACTTGCCAGCGAAATTGGTTTCCACAGAAGGCGGTCAAAATGCTAACGGAACATTTGGTCAATTGCCAAAGGCTTACTTTGTAAATGAGCCATTCACATACGATAATATCCCTGAAAAGCCCGATGTTTACTACTTCCCGGCAGGATACTACACCGCAACTGGTGAGGCCTTTGACAGCTGCGGAAACTTGAACAAGGTTCTTGTTTTCCGTGCAGACAATGCGAGTTTTACCGGTGCTTATATGTTCGAAAAGTCAGTGTGTGACAGTAACGGCACCAAGCCTACAATTGTATTCACCGGCAACGTTGCTGCGGTTTCTGTAGACAGCTGGAATGTAAAAGCTATTTATTTCGCTAACGAAAATGATATTGATGCTACATCCGCATGCGTAAGCGACTCCGTACAAAACGCCAAAACAATTTACTACTGCCACGCAGCGGGTAACACACAGCACTTAGTTGAAAAAGCTATTTCCACTGGTGCTACCTGTGAAAGCCCGAAAATGACTGCAAATTACTGCTTCTGCGGCACTATTGTTGGCACACCTGTAACTGAGGGTGAGGCTTTGGGTCACAGGTACGAGGGTGCGATTACATATGAGTTTACCTCCCTTGTTGTTGGCGGTAAGAAATGCACCGCTTGCTTAAACGGCTGCGGAACATTTGAAGAAGAAACACTTAAGCCAATCTTTGATGACTACGGCTACTCTGTAACCACCTTTAGCGACAAGAAGGCGCTTGTAAACGGCTACAATGTAGAAACAAGTCTTTTGGCAATCTACGAAAATCAGAATGGCGTTAAGGTTAACTTCGGCTTTGCGTTCAACAGGGCTGATAACTTTACCGACGGTGAGGTTACCCTTGATAGCTTTGCAATCAACGCGCCTATCAACAGAAACAACGGTGAGATTGTGTTCGCAGCTCACGAGTTCAGAATTACCTATGATTCTGACGAGCAGCTCAGCGCTAACATTATCGTTGCCGCTTATGTAGTTGAGATTGACGCAGAAGGAAACGAAGAGGCTTCATTCATCAACCGCACATTTGATGACGGCGTTAACGGCTTCGAGGCTGTAAGCTATAACAAATTCGCACAGTAAACTAAAGCAAAACATTAAAAGCTACCGCACCGCGGTAGCTTTTTGTTTGCCTGTGGCAAAGGATATGACACCATCGGTGGCTTGCCATTTATTCAACTTTTAACACATTGTTTATTGACATACGGGCGCAAAAATGGTACAATAGAAAAAACGGAAAAGGAGGGGACGAAATGGACGAAAAAGAGACACAGGGTGCTGCAAATGTGGAAAATGATACCCGAAACAACGGTGAAAATTCACCGATTATGGAAAACGAGTCCAACGCGGCAAGAAGGCTAAGGCTCTTGGGCGGCGACACTGAGGACAAAATCCACGATGCCTCCGTGGCTATAAAGAAGGGCAATTTCTTTGCTAACCTATGGTATCAGCATAAGTGGGCGATTATTATCGGCGCTGTTTTCGTTGTGATTTTCGTTGTTTTCTTTGTTAGCATTATCACCCAGCCCGAGTATGATATGTACATTGCCTATGCAGGACCCTTATATACCGACGGGGAAACAAAGTTAGCCATTGAATTTGCCTTTGGCAAGGTGAGCAAGGACTACAATGGGGATGGGGAAAAGCTGCTGAACTACGCAGGCATCACATACCAAAACGATGAGCAAAGGAAGCAAACCGCCGAGGAAATGCAGGGTGCTTACGGCGTAATCCTACACACCAACGAAAACTATAAGGCAAAAACCACAATTCAGTCCCAAATGCTCTCGGGCACGGTGGCAATTTACCTCCTTGATGAGGCGCTTTACCGTGAATACGAGGCGAATATGGTTGATTTAACATCTATTTATAAGGACATCGACCCTCAAATTATGGCAGGAAAAAGCGGCGTTTACTTTAAGCAAACCGACTTTTTCTACTATATGTACTCAATGGAGGAGGGCAGGGGCTTGAACAACTTGCCCGATGACACGGTTTTGTGCATCCTGCCCAAGCTTGAAACAATGGATGACCAAATGTACGAAAACTCAAAGGAGCTAATGAAGGCTATTTTAAGCTTCGAGAACCAATAAGCAATCAGCAAGCCAACGCATTTTCGTTGGCTTGCTTTTTTTGTATAACGAAAACCCCACGATAGTCGCGTGGTTCAAAAGAGGTTAGATGAGTAGAAATAAAGAAAAAAATAAGGTGTGCAAAGCCTCCATCGGTGGAGGGAGGGGGACCGCTTGCGGTGGAAGGAGCGTTCTATTGCCCCACTCTTTTCTTCACAACCCTGTCAATCTCGGTACAAACCCCATAAAAAAGCCTCCACCGGTGGGGGCGAGCGCTTGCGCCGTGCCTTGTGCTGAGGGGGACCGCTTGCGGTGGAAGGAGCGTTTTCATTTCACATTTCACCGCAACGCGGGGACTTGTCATCCTGAGGCACCGCCGAAGGATCTTGTTATGATACGCACCAATCCTATTTTTCCGCACCGCCTAAAGACCCGTTCGCTCAGCGCTCAGGGTGACACTTCGTGTCATTTTACATTTCTCCCCCGTAGCCTCCCCTGTGCAAGTGGGAGGTGGCTTGCGAAGCAAGACGGAAGGGTTGTCAATTCTGCATTTCCGCACCGCCTAAAGACCCATTCGCTCAGCGCTCAGGGTGACACCTCGTGTCATTTTGCATTTCCTCAAAGCCTCCATCGGTGGAGGGAGTTGACACCCAAAAAAACAACTAAATAAAATGGATAGAGTAAAAACGCTCCCTCAGTCAGCAGAGCTGACAGCTCAGCACAAGGCACGGCGCAAGCGCTCGCCTCAGCCGATGGAGCCTACAAAGCCAATTATGGCAAAGCGTAACCCCCGTTAGACGGGGGGATAATTTTTAAATTATAATTTAAAATATGAATAAAAATTTAAATTTATTAACTAATATTGACTTGCGAATTGTTGTAATTGTCAAATTTATCACGAAAGAAGCAGATTATTTAGTGCATTACTACAAATTAATTTGAAATTTAATATTTTGATTGATTTTTAAATTATAAAGTATTATAATGTGCTTGTAAAAGAGTAGATACTTTTTTGATAGGAGGCAAAAATGAAGAAGCTGATTTATTTTGCGGCTTGCGTAGCCTTGCTCGTTTCCGCGTTTGTTTTGGCTGTATCAGCAGCGCCGAGCTTTGGGGAAATGTCCCCTGCCATAGGAGATGACAAAATACCGCAGTGCCACATTTTCGGTGACGAGGCGCACGGCAGTGCTACCCACTGCGACGGCTGGTATAACGAGAATTGCGCCCGTGTGCTTTTAAGCTATAACGGCACAACCGCCACATATCCCGCATATTATATTTTAGAAAACGACTCCACCCTTACCTGGAACTTTGACCGCCTTAGCAATGCCTTGGGCGTTGACCTTTCCTTGAAGAATGTGGTAGAAATTGAAATTCCCTACGGTATTACCGAGGTGCCAAGGCGCGGCTTTGTCCACGATGACCACTGGATTGAAAACGGCACAGAGGAAAAGCCGTATCCCCACGCAACCGCATCTAATTACCTTACATATGTTAAGCTGCCAAACAGCCTGCTTACCATAAATGATTATGCCTTTGCCCACTGTACAGCCCTGGCAACCGTTGACAGTAATAGGCTGCCAAGCGGTGCGGCAGACGGCAACCCCGTGCAGGGTAACCACGACCACCAAATGCTTCAGCGCATTGGCGTTAACGCCTTTCACGATTGCCCAATTACCACCTTCAACTTTAACAAGCACTTGGTTTACTTGGGTAGCGGCGCATTTGAGGGCTGCCACTTTACAATAATTGACCTGTCCAAGTGCGTTGAGCTGAAGGTTATTCCAAATAATTGCTTCCACGAAAACTCGGAATACCACATTGAAACAATCATTTTGTCCGTTTCCATTGAGGAAATTGGGGATAACGCCTTTACAGGCGCATCCGCCAGCACTGTTTTCCTTGGCTTGTCCTTGAAAAGGATTGGGCACAATGCAATTTCAATGGATGACCTTGACGTTTTCATTATTCCAACCACAATTGAGGAGCTTTACAGTGATAGCTTCGACTTCGGCAACAAGAGCTATGACCCAATTATCGTGCCTGCAAGGGATAATAACGAGGATGCAACCCTTGCCTTAATCGCCCTGCTTAAGGAAAAGGGCTACGGGGACCTAAAGCAAGCCAACAACCCGGGTAAAATTCACGACAACTCCGTTTCTTATTGGGAAAATAACGGTGCCGACTTCTGCCAAACCTACCTGGGCGGCCACATCGCTGATCCAAGCTCGGGCATTACAAGCGTTGAGTATCCAAACGGCATTCACCACGAGGGTGTTGCCTTGGGCGGAAGCTGCTCGGTTTGCAGCCAAGCAACTGAACAAACAACCGTGCGTCCAATCCTAATTTCCAAGGGCTATTCCATTTGCGAGTATAACGGTCTTGCCGCATTTTCAAACGGCTTTGAAATTTACCATAACGCCTTGGCAGTTTACGAAAGCGTGTACGGCGAGTGTGAGCTTGGCATTTTGTTCCTTCTTGAGTCCAGGCACATAGCAGGCGATTTAAAGGAGAACATTGGCTCAACGGGCATTTGCCTTGACAAGAGCCAGCTTGAAAGCGCAGAGGACCAGCTCCGCGACTATGCCGCAATGGACTTTAAAATGACCTACTCTCAAGGCATCGGCCCCGTAAACGGCAGTGCCACCAACCGTGGAGATGAGCCCATTATTATTGCAGGCTACCTGTACCACACGGATGCAACCAAAGCAAATGGCAAGTCAACCTGCTACGTTCAGGACACGGACGATTTGTGCGTTATGCAGCCCAAAAAGGATGGTAACACCTATGTTACCGTTTCCTATAATTCTATAAACGGTTATATAAAGAGTCAGTCAGAAACACACTGATTTTTGTGCAATTTGACAAAATTTGCAAAAAACAAAATAATTTAAAAAAATAATTGACATTTAGCTATCCGTATGATATAATTAACGTGTAATAAGGTTTAAACCTTGGGATAACTATGCTTAACGGAGGTATTTAAGTTGAAAAAGTATATAAAGCCTGAATATGATAACAACAACCAACTTGCCGATGTTGTTTTGTTATCCGTACAAAAGGATGAGGTAAATAACAAAATCACAGGTATCATCGATATCGAGGATTTGTTTGGAACGAGCACAAAGGAAATATAAAAGCAAGCCGCTACATTGTAGCGGCTTTTTTGTTGACAAGATGTATACTATGTGCTAAAATAAGGTGAAAAATGTCGAAAAGAGAATAAAGAATGGAAACGATAAAAAATAAAAGCTTTGATAATGAAAGGGCGCTTTACGAAAGTGACGGTGTCACCCTTGAAGGCTGTGCCTTTACAGGGGCGGCAGACGGTGAAAGCGCGCTGAAGGAAAGCAAAAATGTAGCGGCAAGGGCCTGCCTGTTTAATTTGCGCTATCCCCTTTGGCATTGCGATAATGTGGAAATTGCGGATTGCGAAATGACGGAAAAGTGCCGCGCCCCCCTTTGGTACACGGAAAATGCCCGTGTTGTGTCCTCCACCCTTCACGGCACAAAGGCAATGCGTGAATGTAAGAATATTACAATTGACAACTGCCACATTGTGTCAAGCGAGTTCGGCTGGGACTGCCAAGGGGTCAGCATTATTAACTCCTACGCCGAGGGTGAGTACCTTATGTCAAGGTCGAAGCACATAACCCTGAGAAACTTTAAAATGGAGGGCAAATACTCCTTTCAGTACATAGAAAACGCCGTGCTTGAAAATTGCACCCTTGACACCAAGGACGCGTTTTGGCACGCAAAAAATGTAAGGGTGAAAAACTCCACCGTAAAGGGGGAATATTTAGGCTGGTACAGTGAAAGCCTAACCTTTGAAAATTGCGTTATCACAGGCACACAGCCCCTTTGCTATTGCAAAAATCTAACCCTTATAAACTGTGAAATGCACGCCTGTGACTTGGCTTTTGAAAAAAGCACGGTCAATGCCCAAATCACCACCCCCGTGCTAAGCATAAAAAATGTGCTTGACGGGGAAATTACCGTACCCCGTGTGGATGAAATCATACGCGACCACCCACGCTATAAGGGCAAAATCACAATAAAATAAAATTAACCCGTCACCGTAAATTCCCACGGTAACGGGTTATTTTTTTATGTAAGCGTTATTTGGTTTTCCTTATGTCATTTCCGCGGAAAACCTTAATTTCAAAGTCGCCAAACAAGCGGCTTGTAATTCTGTCATTATAAATTTTTCTTATCTCTTGTGAGTTTAAATTTGTGCTTAAAATAGTGGGCAAGCATTTGTTAAGCCTTGTGTTAATAAGGTTGTAAAGGCAGGAAACGGTGAAGTTTGTCACCACCTCTGTGCCCAAGTCATCAAGGATTAAAAGCTCGCACTCCATATACTTGGTTGCAACAGGCGCTTCCCCGCTGTAACGGTCACGGAAGCGGTCGTTTTCAAAGTCCGCAAACACATTTGTGGCAGTTTCGTAAACCACGTTGTAGCCCTTTTCAATTATAGCCTTTGCAAGGGCGGTTGACAGGTGGGTTTTGCCAAGCCCCGTGCCGCCCACAAAAATAAGGTTAGAGCTTTTTGCGGTAAACTTAGATGCATATTCCTTTAGGTCCTCAAGCAAGTCAGCCATTTCCTCCCTCACGCCCTCGGGGTACATCTCAAGGGAGAAGTTTTCAAAGCTTTGCCCCGCAATAAGCTGACCAACACCTGAGCCCTCAAGCTGCTTTGTCACAAGGGCGCTCCTTAGGCAGGAACACATTCTGCCGTCAATATAGCCCTGGTCCTTGCACTTGTCGCAACGGAATTTTATATCTGTGTAATCCTCGTCATAGCCCACAGACCGTAAAAGCTCAGCCCTTTTTTGGAGCAGCTCTTTATTTCTTTCCTTAATCACGGCAATTCGTTCACTCAAGCCCTCCTTGCCCCTTAAGGATGTTTCTAAAATCTGCAAGCCTGTGGTGGAAAGCTCGTAATCAATAGCCCTAAGCTCGGGGCATTTGCGATGCACCTCGTTTAGGCGAAGCTCCCTTTCAACCTCGTTTTGCTTCCTTCTTGAGCAAAACTCATCATTAACCAAGGACACAATTTCCTTAGAAAAGCTCATCTCTTTTTCTTCCTTTCCATCATTTTTTCGTTGGAGCGCTTAAGCGCCGCCTCGAAGAAGTCATCGGTGTCAAAGGTGGACATAGACATTTTCTGCTTGCTTTTGTAGCTTTCCTCTGACTTTTGTAAATCCTCTGCATTTTTTATGCCGCTTAGCTGCCAATTTTCGAGGATTTTCGCCATATACGCATAGGACATTTTGCCTGTTTTTTCAACCGTAATTTCATACGCGCGGGTAAGAAGCTCAAGGGGGAGCTTTTGCTCAATCCACTTTTCAATATGGCTTTTTTCCGCCTTTATAAACTCCCTGTCCCCAATGCCCAAAAGGCGCCTGATTTTGTATTCAAGGCTCCGCTTGTTGTGGCGCGCGGCAAAGTGCTTTTCCAGGGCAGAGTAGGAGCTAACCCCCTCGTCATAAAGGTTAGCGGCGGTTTTTCTTATGTACGCCCAATTTGATTTTTCCACCTCAACACAGTGGGCAAGGAGCAAAAGCACATATTCATCACTGAACCGGTAGTAGGACTTTAGCTGCATAACATTGTTATAGTCTTGGGCGGTAAAGCTTTTGCCAAGCACCTTTTGGCACTCATTGCAAAGGTCGCGGAACTCGGGGTTTTTCTCCACATACGCAAGGGCTTGCTTGCCGGTGTAGGCAGGCTCCCTGTTTTTGCTAACCGTGTCGGAGGTGTAGGCATCCTTAAGCTCCGCCTCCAGCCCCTCAGCCGCCAAAACACCCTTGACAGCCCAAAAGGCAATGGCATCCTTCACCTCGTCAACCGTTAGCTCAAGGCGCTGTGTAAGGGTGGTAAAGTAAGGCTCTATATCGCCAAAATATTGGGGCGCCCCCGCCAAGGAAAGCAGAACCTTAAGCTGTGCCTCCGTTGCCACAGGGGCAAGGTCAGCAACCGCCGAGGGCAGGTTTAGTATGCCCCCTGTATATTTAATCTCAATTTTCATTTTTGTTCTCCGTAAAAAATGCGCCTAAAAGCACCGCCATATCAAATCTTAAGGCGTGTTTGAAGGGGTGCTTTTGACCGACTGTCAATGCGCACAGGGCAATGCCCTGTGGCAAGCTGTTAGAATATATACCCACAGCCAAGGAATAATATTTACATTTTTCGACAATGCTTAAAAAACAATTTACATTATGATGGGTAGGCGTTCAGGCTTTCGTCTGCCACCCTTCCGTTTAATAGCTCATAGTAGCCCTGGGCGCCAATCATTGCCGCGTTATCTCCGCACAGGCAAAGCTGTGGGGCAAAGAACTGCGCCTTCATTTTCTTGCAAACACGCTCAATTCCCTGCCTTATGTGGGAGTTTGCGCTAACTCCCCCTGCCAAAACGATTTTTTTGTAGCCCGTTTGCTTAAGCGCCGCCTCAACCTTGGCGCAAATCGCATCCACAATTGTTTTGGTGCAGGAGGCGGCAACATCCGCCCTTGGGATTTGTTCTCCCTTTTGATTCTTGGTGTTTAGGTAGTTTACAACGGCGGTTTTAAGACCGCTGAAGGAAAAGTCAAGGGTGTTTTTTGAAATGGCGGGAGAGGGGAAGGGGATTGCGTCCTTGTTGCCCTCCTGCGCCAGCTTATCCATTGCGGCACCGCCGGGGTAGGGAAGACCCATAACCCTGCCGATTTTGTCAAAGCATTCGCCCACCGCATCATCACGGGTGGAGGCAATTTCCTCGTACCCTGTGTAGGATTTTACATCAAAAAAGGATGTGTGCCCGCCGGAAACCACAAGGGCTAAAAAGGGGGGCTTAAGCTCTGCGTGCGTTATGTAGTTTGCCGCCACGTGACCCTTTATGTGGTCAACGGGCACTAAGGGGATGTTGTTTGCAAAAGCCAAGGACTTGGCAAAATTCACCGCCACCAAAAGGGCGCCGATAAGCCCCGGGCCGTTTGTCACCGCAATGGCGCCAATGTCCTTTAGGCTAACCCCTGCTGTGTCAAGCGCCTCATAGGTTATCTTGGAAATTGCCTCGATGTGGGCGCGGCTCGCAATCTCGGGCACAACGCCGCCGTAAAGGGCGTGGATATCCACCTGGGAGGCGATTATATTCGATTTCAAAATTCTTTTGTCCCCATCCATTTCCAAAACCGCCGCCGCGGTTTCGTCACAGGAGGACTCAAATGCTAAGATGTACATTCTAAAACTCCAAATTCATTAAAATTGCATCCTCGCGGGGGGCGGAGAAATGGTTTTTGGAAATTCCGACTCCTTCAAAGCCGTACTTTTCATATAAAGCAATGGCAGGCGCGTTTGACACACGCACCTCCAAAAACACCTTCCTTACCCCACAGCCCTTGCAGTGGGAAATAAGGGTGTCCATTAGCTTTTTGCCCACCCCTTGTCGCTTAAATTCATTTTTCGTGGCAAAATTTATTATTGAGCATTCATCAATTATTATATTAAAGCTTACATATCCAACCACCGCTTCCCCCTGCCTTGCCACCAAAACATAGGAGTAGGAGGTGTTATATAAATCCTCAAAGTCCTTTTCCTTGAAGGGGATGGAAAATTCCTCCCTTTCTATTTCCGCAAGGGCGGGGATATCCTCCCTTTCAAAGGGGGTAACTGTAATATTCGGTTGCGAAAGCATAAAATTACCTCCCTTTCAAACCAACTGGGTCTCTCTCTCTGCTAACGGTCAGCTGCCGAAGTCAAAAACAACCTTTCCGCTTTCGTCAAGCCTTAAGGCAGCGTCAAAGGTTTTGTTGCTTTTGGAAACAAAGCCGCTTAGCTTAGGCGTTCTTCCGCTTGAAAGCAATGATTTTGCGTTGGTTACGGAAATTGCCTTTTTGCACACATATTTCCAAATAACAAAGGAGCATCCCTCGCGGTAGCCCGAGCAGTAGTAGCCCTTGCGCCCGTTTACGATTTCCTTGCCGCATAAGGGGCAGGTGCCGATGCGGTCGCCCACTATGCCGATGTTTGTTTCCACATCCCTTGCCACATCAAAAACCTTTTGAATTTCACTTTCAGCCAAGCCAACGCTTTGCAAAATCGTACACTCCCCGCGGTAAACTCGCTTAAGGGACTGTCCAAGCTCCGAGGTTTTGTACTTGTCCATTATAATGCCGAGCTGAGAAAGCGCCTCAATCAGATACTCGCCGTCGGGCTGAATGTGGTACACATCCTTCTTTAAGGCAATGTAGGAGCTTTTGCAGGCGTTGTCAATAATTCCTGTCCTTGTCGCCTCCGTGCCAAGCTCCAAGCCCTCAAAGATAGCCTTGTAGTCCTCGTCATCGCTTTCGTCAGCGCTTTGCTTATCCTCCTTAAAAGGATTTTTAAGGTAGTTGTTCAGTGTTTCAATCGTATAATGCTTCGGTGGGGTGGTTTCCTTTTCCACAGGCTTAAAGTCTATATTAACCCTGTCCCCCTTCTTTAGCTGAGGCAGGATTTTGTCCTTAGGGGTGTAGTCATCAAATTTTGTCCAGCCCTTTTGGGTAATTACCGTGCCCTTTAAAAGGAACTCCTCCAAATCCCCAACGGCGATTTTAATTTCACTCTTTTCGCACAGGCAATCCTCATCGCAGAAAACCGCCACAAAACGCCTTAAAATAGTGGAGTAAACCTGCTTTTCCTTGTCGGACAAGGCAGATGGCTGCGGAATTTTATATGTGGGGGTAAGGGCAGAGTGGCTCTCGATTTTAGAGTCGTCAAAGATAGATTTGCTAACCTTAAACTTAACAGGGTAGCCAAGCTTGGCAACGCTATTCACAATAGAGCTTATCTTTCCCTTTTCCGCAGTGGCTAAGTACTCCGAGTTTGTACGGGGGTAGGTTACATATCCCTCCTCGTACAGCTTTTGCACAATGCTTAAGGAGTCATCCATTGACATTTTGTATTTCTTTCCAAGGTAGCTTTGCAGCTTGGATAAGGAGAAAAGCTTAGGGGGCGACATGGTGGATTTCTTTGTGGAAACGGACTTAACCGTAGCCTCGCAACCGTTATATTCCTTGCAGGCATCCAGCGCCTTAGGCAAGCTGTCCTTGTCAAATTTATTCTTGGAGGTCAGCTCCACAAACTCATCGTTAGTTTTCTCGTTAGAGGAAATAACATAGTATTTTTGGGGCACAAAGCCTCTTATTTCCATATCTCTGTCGTAAATTGCCTTAACAATAGGCACAATAACCCTGCCCACGCGCAAAAGCTTGCCTGTCTTCAGGGTGGCAAAGCGGGTTAGGTTAACGCCGTAAAGCCAGTCGATATATGTTCTTGCAAAGCCCTCGTTTGCCAAATTTTCATATTCGCTTTCATCCTTCATATCCAAAAGCCCCGCGCTTATGGTTTCGGGGGTCTGGTCGGGAAGCCAAAGGCGAACAAAGCTCTTTTTGCTCTCAAGGGCGTGGTTAACGCAAAGGCGCACAATAATTTCACCCTCACGGTCGGAGTCGCCTGCGTTTACAATAGTGTCAACATCCTGCCTGTTGCACAGCCTTTTTATTATGTTGAACTGCTTTTCAACGCCGCTGTCAACCTGCTTTTTGTCATTTTTTCTCAGATTGAACTTAAACTCCTTGGGGAAGCAGGGCAGGTTGTCCATAACCCACCTTCCGCTTTCGCTTGGAGAGTAGTCCTCAATGTCAGCCAAGGAGAAAAGATGGCCGAAAACCCAAGTAACAATATAAGCGCCGCCCTCGTAGTAGCCGTTATACTTTTTCATTTCATCCGTCTGAATTTTTCCGATACCTGCAAGGATATTTCTTGCAAGGGACGGCTTTTCCGCAATAATCAGCTTCATTTTTCTCCTCCTTTCCCACAGCATAAAATGGGTCTAATAATCCATTATAACATAATATTTACTGTTTTTCAATCTCACAGCCTGTACATTTTCCGTTTTCGTCAAAATTGTGCAGGTCGCGGTCGCAAACAACGGTGCAGCCCTCCTCGTCGCACTTTATCCAGTGGTAGCTCTCGTCATACCCAATAACACCCTTGTCAAAGGTGTGCTTGTTTGAGCTGAGCCTGCAAATTAAGCAAATGTAAAGGGGGCTTTCCTCCGTGCCAAGGGCAGCGGGCTCATAAATGTGGGAGCCCTTGTTTGTGGTAACGGTACAGCCGTTAAAGTCGCACACAAGCCAGTGGTTTTCGTGGTCCCCGTCCCAATTCATCTTTGAATATGTGTGCTGGACGTGGGTCAGCTTCGGCGTTTCCTTGGTGGTCTGCTCACCGCAAAGGGTGCAGGTTAGCACATCAATGCCCGGCGCCTTGTCCGTGGGGTACCTTAAAATCTTGCCCTCATCCCACACATGCTCACATTCCCCACAGGAGGAAAGGGCAAGCGTTAGTGTTAGCATAAGGGACAACGCCCAAATAAAAGCAACTAATTTTTTCATTATTTCTTGTCCCCTTTGTCCGTTGTGCTTTCCACCTTCTTCTTGGTGCCGTCGGGGTACTGAATATATGTGTTGTCAAGGATGCCGCGCATAGAGGCGCGGAACCCCATAATATATTCCTCTCTTAGGGCGGCTTGCTCTGCCTTTTCGGCATCTGTCAAGCCCTCGGGGGTCTTTTGCTTCCTTGCAAGCTCGTTAATTCTGTTTATCTTTTCCTTTTCCATTTTATCCTCCATAAAGTCATTCGGCGCATAATACCTTAAAATGCTGTCTACATAATTATTCCGCCGCCCAAAACAATGTCCCCGTCGTAAAGCACAACGCTTTGCCCACGGCTGATTGCCCTTTGGGGCTGGTCGAACACCACATGCAAAATGTTATTTTTAGTAACCGCAATTGCATCCGTTGCCTCTTGGTTGTAGCGGATTTTTGCCTTAACACGCACGGGTGTGTCCAAATTGTCTACGGCTATGAGGTTTAAATTGTCTGCCCACAGCTCGTTTTTCATTAAATGCTCCGTGTCCCCAATCATAACCACATTCGTTTTCGGGTCCTTGTCAATTACATACATTGAACGGTCAAGGGCTAAGCCCAAGCCCTTCCTTTGACCTATTGTGTACCTTATAATGCCCTTGTGCTTGCCTAAAAGCTTACCGTCAAAGCGGACAAAGTCCCCCTGTGGGTAGGTCTTTTTTGTGTAGCGCTCAATAAAGCCCGCATAGTCACCGTCAGGCACAAAGCAAATGTCCTGGCTATCCTTCTTTTTAGACACGTCCACGCCGATTTTTGCGGCAAGCTCCCTCGTTTCCTCCTTGGAGGCAACAGTGCCCAAGGGGAAAAGCACCTTATCTAAAAGGCTCTTGTTTAGGCGGTAAAGCACATAGCTTTGGTCCTTCGAGATGTTAACCGCCCTCTTTAATACAAGACGGTTATACTTTTCACTGAACTCAATCCTTGCGTAATGCCCCGTTGCCACCGCGTCATAGCCCTGGCTTAACGCATACTCAAGGAGCCTTTTGAATTTCAAGTGAAAATTGCACTCAATGCAGGGGTTGGGGGTGTAGCCGTTTTCGTAGGCGAAAACGAAGTTATCGATAACGCACCTTTCAAAGTCGGCGGAAAAATCCAGCACCCTGTGTCCAATTCCAAGCTTTTGGCACACAAGCTGCGCATCAAAAATATCATCGTCTGTGACGCAGCCCTCCGTAATGTCGGAGCATAGGCGCATTGTGGCGCCCATACAGCCAAAGCCCATTTCCTTAATCTTGTAGGCTACCGCAGAGGAGTCCACCCCTCCACTCATAGCCACAAGCACGCTTTTTATGTTAGAATACATATGTTCCTCTTTCAACCTTATGTATAACGCCGTCAATTATTACCGTGGTGGGGGCAGGCGTTGTAATCTCGTATCTGAAGGAGTCCCCCTCCTTAAACCAAGCGCTTGAAACAGTGCCGCGGACGGTATCAATTCCGGCGCTTAGATAGTCCAGCTTTTTTGTGGGGTGCGGCTCAATTATAATCTCCTCGAAGCCCGGCTTGTCCTCCACGGTCTTAATGCCGCAGGCAACACCGTAAACCCAGTCTGCCACACTGCCGTATGCGTAGTGGTTAAAGGAGTTCATATCCTTCGACCAAAACTCGCCCCTGTCGTTAACTCCGTCCCAATGCTCCCAAATGGTGGTTGCCCCCTGCTTAACGGAGTATAGCCAGGATGGGTAGCTCTCCTGCAAAAGCAGGTCATAGGCAAGCTCGGTATAGCCGTTTTGGCTCAGCGCGTGGAGCAGGTATGGGGTGCCAACAAAGCCTGTTTGGAGCCTTTTGCCGTTTTCCCTTATCATTTTTGCAAGCTTGTCTGCCACCGCCTTTTTGTTTTCGGTAACATCAAAGTAAAGGGCAAGGACACACTCGGTCTGTGTTTTGTACTCTGTAAAGGTGTTAATTATGCTTTTGCGGATATTTTCTGCCAAGCGTGCATATTTTTGGCACCTGTACCCAAGCGCCTTGCCTGCCTTGGCGGTTAAAAGGGCAGAGTAATAGTAATAAACGGAGGCAATAAAGTCCTCACTTGATGAGCCCTTGTAGCTTCCCGCAGGGGCATCAAGCCCGAGCCAGTCACCAAAGTGCCAGCAGCCCGTCCACAAATTTTTAGTTTTTGTTTGTGTACCTATATGGTTAACATACTTTTTCATTGCAGGGTACATTTTCTTAAGCAATGCGCGGTTTGCATAGGTTAGGTATATTTGGTAAGGGCAAATTGTAACCGCATCCGCCCACGCCGCACTGGAGCCGCAATCATCCCAAAATTGCGGAATGATAAAGGGTATGCTGCCGCTTGGATATTGGTCAAGGCGCATATCCTCCAGCCACTTTTCAAAAAACCTGTTAACATCGTAGTTGTAAGAGGCGGTGCGCACAAACACCTGCGCATCTCCCGTCCAGCCCATTCGCTCATCCCTTTGCGGACAGTCTGTGGGGATGTCAAGGAAGTTGCCCTTCTGCCCCCAAAGGATGTTTTTAAACAGTTTGTTTAAAAGGGGGCTTGAGGAGTCAAGGTAGCCTGTGCGCTTCATATCGGAGTGAAGCACAATTGCCTTAACCGAGTCCCTTGTTATTTCGACGGGGAAGGAGTTAACCCGTAAATACCTAAAGCCGTAGAAGGTCAGGCGTGGCTTATATATATTTTCTCCCTCACGGCAGGTGTACACAAGCTCGCTCTTAGCACTGCGGTAGTTGTCGGTATAGAAGTTGCCATCCTTGTCAAGGACCTCAGCAACCGAGAAGGAAACCGTGTCCCCTGCCTTGGCATTTACAAAAAACTCAAAGTAGCCCGTTAGGTTTTGGTTAAAGTCGATAACTGTTTCTCCCTTCGGGGTTTTAAAAATCCTGTGGGGCAAAACCGTTTCCTGCTCGCATATTTTTTCGCCCTGCTGCTTAACAAGGCTGACCATATCATATTTCTGCACCTTGGCAGGAACAAAGGACGGCACATAATTTGCGTCAAAATGCTCGCCGTCGTAAATATCGGTAAAGGTTATAGGGCTAAGTCCCACCTGCCAGCCTTCATCCGTTGCAATAATTTCCTTGCTTCCGTCTTTATGGAGTAGGGTGATTTCGCACCTTAGCGCCTCGTAAACATCCTTCATTCTGTCCCTTGCGCGGGAGTTAAGCCTGCCGCAGAACCAGCCCTTGGAAAGGGTGAATTCAATCTTGTTTTCATCCCTTAGCAGCTCGGTTATATCGTATGTCTGCACCTGCACGCGCTTAAGGGAAGTGCAACCCGGGGCTAAAATAAAGTCACCTATGCGCTTGCCGTTTAGCTCTCCGTAGTAGCAGCCAAGGGCGGTTACGCAAAGGGTGGCTTTTTTTACATCGCGGGCGGAAAAGCACCTTCTAAATACAGGTGCGTGGTACTGTGTGTTTTCGGGATATGAAATCCATTTGGAATTATTAAGCATAGAAAAAAATCCTCTTATATAAAATATATTATAAGACTATTTTACCATATTTGCAAAAAAAATCAATACCTTACAAAAAAACTGTTGACAAAGATAAATTTAGGTGATACAATGAATATATGAACAATTGCTCATATAAGCGGATGAACCGCAAAGGGGGCAAAAAAGGAGAAATATATGGAAAACACAAGTGCAATTTCAAAAATTCAAGACGCAATCACAAGGAATAGCGAGCTTTTTGAGAGCTTGGCTCAGCTTTACAAGCTTTTTGGCGACGCAAGCCGTGTCAAAATCCTTGTTGCGTTAACCCAAAGCGAGATGTGCGTTAGCGAAATTTCGGAGTTTTTGTCTATAACCCAATCCGCCGTGTCCCACCAGCTAAGGATACTTAAGTCAAGCAACTTGGTTAAGACAAGGCGCGACGGCAAGAACATTATATATTCATTGACAGACAATCATGTAAGGACAATAATTGACTGTGGTATGGAGCACATTACAGAATAAGAAATGAAGGAATTTTTTAAGGAAAATAGGCTGACACTTTTACGGCTTTTACTGTCTATTTGTCTTATAGTGCCCGCATTTATCATTTCAAGCATTAACCCCTTAATTTCAATTATTATATATTTGCTTGCTTATGCAATTTCCGCCTGCTTAATAGTTTTCAAGGCGTTTAAGGAGCTGTTTACACAGAGGCGCATTGGCGAAAAAATGCTTATGACCGTTGCCTCCGTGGGCGCCATTGTCATAGGTGAGTACTTTGAAGCATCCTTAATTGCCATTTTGTTTGAGCTTGGCGAGCTTATTGAGGATATGGCAGTTACCTCCTCCCGTTCATCCATTGAGAGCTTGGAGAGGCTGCGCCCCAATGTGGCAAGGCTGAAGGATAGCGGCAAGAGTGTTGATGTTAACGAAATTAAGGTTGGGGACATAATTGAGGTTTTGGCAGGGGAGAGAATACCTGTTGACGGTGTTGTTGTTGACTCCGTCGGCTCAGTTGACACCTCCGTTATCACGGGTGAGAGTGCCCCGCACGAGGTGCGCCACGGCAGTGAGGTTTTTGCAGGGTGCCTTAGCCTGAACAGTGTTTTGCACATTAAGGCAACAAGGCTTGCCTCTCAAAGCGCGGCGCAAAGGATAATCGATTTAAGCCAAAGCGCCATTGACAAAAAGACTAAAAACGAAAAATTCATAAGGCGCTTTGCCAATATCTACACCCCCGTGGTTATTTTTATCGCCATAGCGGTGGCGGTAATTCCCCCGTTGTTTGATAGCTTTAACTTTGCCGCTTGGATATACAGGGCTTGCTCAGTTTTGGCAATTTCCTGCCCCTGCGCCCTTGTTATATCTGTTCCTCTTGCATACTTTTGCAGCATTGGCTACGCCTCCAAAAGGGGCATACTTATCAAAAGCTCCTCCGTGCTTGAGAGCCTTGAAAGGATAAACACCATAGCCTTTGACAAAACAGGCACGCTTACAAAGTCGGAGCTTCATGTTAATAAGGTGGAGTCCGTTTCTGACCTTACAAAGCTTGATGTTTTGCGCCT
Source organism: Clostridia bacterium (assembly GCA_017452475.1). GTDB lineage: Bacteria > Bacillota > Clostridia > Oscillospirales > CAG-272 > RGIG2000. Next base: position 25,446 of record JAFTMJ010000020.1, read on the forward strand.
TGCCTCCATTGCGGAGCAGAAGTCCAACCACCCAATCGCTATGGCGGTGCGCTACCAGGCAGAAAAGCTGAAGCTTTCCTTTAGCGAGGGAGCAAACTACAAGGAATATGCGGGCAAGGGTGTGGAGTGTGACTCGGAGCTTGGACACATTATGGTTGGCACACGCACCTTCGTAGATGCCACAACAGGCATTAACACAGGTACAATATTCGTGTCCCTAAACGGCAAATATGTGGGATATATCGGCATTGGCGACGAGCTTAAGGAGAACAGCAAGATTGCCTTTGACCGCCTGCGTAAGCTTGGCGTTGACAAGAAAATCATCCTAAGCGGTGACAAGAAATATAAGGTTGATATGGTGGCAAAGACCTTGGGCGCGGACGGCGCATACTCAAGCCTCTTGCCCGAAAACAAGCTTGACGCCATTGAGGATATTATAGCCACAACGGAAAATTGCCACATTGCCTATTGTGGTGACGGTATTAATGACCTGCCCTCCCTGGCAAGGGCGGATGTGGGCATTGCCATGGGCGCAATCGGCTCAGATGCGGCAATTGAAAAGAGCGATGTTGTCATAATGGATGACGATATTGCCGCAGTACCCCGCGCAATCCGCATAGCGAGGAAAACAAAGCGGGTTGTCCTTGAAAACATTATCTTTGCCATCGGCGCAAAGGTGGCGCTTTTGGTGCTAAGCACCATTGGAATTCTGCCCCTTTACGGCGCAGTGCTTGGCGATGTTGGCGTTTTAATTATTGCAATTCTTAATTCAATCCGTGCAGGAAGATAAAAGGAGAGAAAAATGAAAAAAAGAATATTTTGGCTTTTAATAGTAGCGGTTTGCCTGTGCCTTGCCCTAACCTCCTGCTTCGATGATGAGCCACAGGAAAGCCCCATAGGTGAAAAGGGGCTAAAATACGAGCTGAGCAATGACGGCAAGAGCTATGCAGTAATAGGCATTGGCGAGAATAAGGACAAGGAGCTGTCAATCCCAAGCAAGAACAAGGGCTTGCCCGTTAAGTCCATTGCTTCAAACGCCTTTTACGGTAGTGATGTAACAAGCGTTGTAATCCCAAGCTCGGTGACGGAAATAAGCGACCACGCATTTATTAGCTGCACCACCTTGGAAAGCATTACCTTTCCAAACGGACTTGTGCGCATAGGCAACAACGCCTTTTACGGATGTAAAAATCTTAAGGAAATTGAGCTGCCCGCAAGCCTTAAATCCTTGGAAAAGCTTGCATTTTATGATTGCGACAGCTTGGTAAGCGTAGAGGTGCCAATGGGAATTACGGAAATCAGCCAAGACCTGTTTAGCGAGTGCGATAACCTGGAAACCGTGGTGCTTCCAAGCAGTGTAACAATCGTTGGCTACGCTGCATTTAACCACACCCCAAAGCTTAAAAGTGTGGATTTGGGCGGATGCGTTGAAGCTATTGGAGAATCTGCCTTTGGCGGCTGTGTTTCACTGAAGGAAATAGAATTGCCAAAAACAGTAAAGACCATAGGTGATAGCGCCTTTAATGGTAGTGGGCTTACACAAATTAAAATCCCAAAAAGCGTAACGGAAATGGGCTATTGGGCATTTTGGAACTGCAACTCCCTAAATACCATCTACTGCGGGGCAGAGTCCAAGCCAAGCGGCTGGAACGACGAGTGGAAGGAATATAGCGCGGAGGCTATTTGGGGATACCCCATAGAATAAATGCAAAATTGAGAATGCAAAATGCAATGCTAACGCAAATGCAAAATGCAAAATTGACACCGAAGGTGTTACCGTAGGGCGGGGGCTTGTCTCCCGCCTTTTTTGCACGCAAGCCCGTCCCTCACATTTTTTGTTAATATTATTGACACAAAATAATTATTCTGTTATAATACCTTCGATGTCCGTAAGGTATAGCCAGTGTGGCATAGCAAAGGGGAAGAAATGTATGGAAAAAAGGTCAAGAAAAGGGGAAATGATGGGGAGCGTGTGGCTCCTTATGCTTGTTTTTGTTGCCCACACAGCCTTAGTGCTTACGCTTTTTTTCTTGGCGTATGATTATTTCGGCTACATTATCCTTGCTTCCTTAGTGCTTCAACAGCTTTTAACTGCCCTTGTTTTTAACATAAGCGGCGGTCGGCTTCACCCTGTTCTTTACGGGCTTTTAGCTATCCTTGGCGGATTTTTTATCGTTATTGCCCGTTACTTTTTTACAAATGAAAGAAGCGGCTTGGCATTTAAATCAATTTTTGTAAGGTGCGTTTTCATTGCCCAAATTTTGGTTATGCTCACCCTGTTTGACATTTGGATTATAAACCGCCCGGGGTATGTTATTTTTTCTTTTATTGCCTCAGCGCTTGTGTCGGTTTACATTCTTTTAACCAAGCGTGGCGGGGAGGAAAGGGCTATTTCCATTTTCCTAACCTTCTTGCTTTTCGGCTTTGGCTATTTGGTTTTCCTTCTTTCGGGCATTATGCCCTACTTTTCCGCCTTCCGCCGCCGATACAACAGGCAAGAGGGCTTGGAGGGTAGATGTGAAAATGGCTTTAGCTCCCTTAACCTGCACAGCTATGGGTGTGAGGAAATTAAGTATTTTAAAAGCGGCGAGGAGCTTTTTGAAAGCTTGCTCTTAAGCATAGAGAGTGCGAAAAAAAGCATATACTTGGAGTTCTTTATTTACGATGAGGGTCAGCTTTTTTCATCCATCCTTTCCGTTCTGGAAAAAAAGGCAAGACAAGGCTTGGATGTGCGCATTATTTATGATGATGTGGGCACCTCCCACAGTGCCAAGGGAAATTTTAAGGAGCTGAAAGGGGCGGGCGTAAAAAGCGTTGCCTATAACCCTGTTTGCCCACTTTTTAACACCTTTTTGCAATACCGTGACCACCGAAAAAACGCTGTGATTGACGGTGAGGTTGCCTATTTGGGCGGTGTTAATGTGTCGGATGAGTATGTAAACAAGGCGCAGCTTTTCGGCACTTGGAAGGATGCAGGCGCCTGTGTAAGGGGCAGTGCTGCTGCCGTTTTTGAAAACGAGTATCTTAGGCAGTGGTATGCCATAAGCGGCGAAAAAACAAAAATGCCCGTTATCAAGGAGCATAAGGAAAGCAAGGAAGCTATCCCCTTCTTTGACGGAATGGAAAAAAAGAAGAAAATATGCAAAAGCGTGTACATAAAATGCATTGAGTCAGCCAAAAGGGAACTGACAATAATGACCCCCTATTTTGTGGTTGACGGTGAAACTTTAAGGGCGATAAAAAATCGCGCCAAGGCAGGGGTTAAGGTTAACCTTATCGTGCCCGGCGTGGCAGACAAGCCCTATGTGGATTTAATCACAAGGCAAAACAGTGAGAGCCTAATGAAATACGGCGTTAAGGTTTACCGCGCGGCAGGCACATTTACCCACGCAAAGGTTATTTTATCCGAGGAGCTTGCTTGTGTTGCCACAGCAAATTTCGATTACCAAAGCTTTACAAAAAGCTCTGAATGCGGTATAATATCATATGACGGTGAGCTAATGTGCCAAATAAGGCAGGACACCTGTCAGGTCTTGGAAAAAAGCCGTGAGGTCACAGAAGAGATGCGCCTGACGCACAAGCCCCTTTTGTTTATGGGCGCGTGCCTGAACAGGCTTATATCAACCTTAATGTAGAAGGAGAACAGATGTGGATAAGCTAAGAAGAAAATGGAACAAAATGTGCCGTGAATTTTTAAGATGGATATGGAGCCAATGCAAGGATTGGAAAACCGTGGTCCTTCTTGTGGTTGTTGCCATAGTTATGTATTCCCCCGCCATTGTGGGCTGGGTGCTGTTCTTTATATTCGGTTGGGATTGGGGTTGGATAACCGCCACCGCCTACACCGCCTTTTGGTTAGGTCCGTTTTCCCCCTTCTTTGCCATATGCATTGCCATAACCCTTTCAATTAAAAGGCTTATGCAGGTTATAACAAGGAAGAAGAATAAATCAAATGAGGCTGCCGAGGGCGAGCAGTCAGCCATAGAAGCACAGCCCGCCGAGGGCGAGCAGTTAGCCATAGAAGCGCAAGAAACCGAAAACGAGCCCACAGACACGCAAACCCCTGAGGGCGAAAAGCAAAACGATACAAATTAGCCGAACCCTTTGTCGGACACATGGCAGGGGTAGCTGTTAATGGTGAAACTTTTTCATCAGTAGAAATAGGTTCGCATATGGTGATAAATTTAGCTTCTCATATATTCAAAAATGATTTCGGAAGAGAGTTGTTTCAAGGAGTCGTAATGAAAGAATTGACAAGAATTTTTGGTTGGTAGGTGTTTTGTACTTATGGTAGAGAGAATGAAAAAAGATCTTGAAAAAACTATAAAAGGCAATATGATATTTGCAGTAATATTTCTTGCTATTCTAATTATGTTGTGGATAGGTTATTTTCTGTATGTTTTATGTACAAACGAGGAAACTTCTAAAGAAAAGTTTGTAGTCGGGGTGCTACTGTTGATATTTTCTGCCATAGCAATCGTTGCGCATTTCTTTGGGGAAGTTATTAAATTATGCAAGGATTTAAAAGCGAAAGAATCAGAGCGAAGCGAGTGTTTAAAAATAATAGTGATTCGTAGAAAACATCGGATAGGAGGACCATCGGGATATAAAACAACAATTGTTGCTAAAAATCTTGACACCTGCGAAGAATTTGAATTTGAAGAAACGGAAAAAATGAAAGAAAACGAGACATATTATATGTTGCGAGCAAAACACTCTAAGCTATATGTATGTGAGCCTTTTGATTCTAATGTACAAGAAAGTTAAATAGTAAAAGCTACCCTTGGGGAAAACCAAGGGTAGCTTTTTGTGTTGTGGAAATTATTGACAGTACAGGCGCTTCTGTGGTAAAATATACTTACAATGCTTGGGGTAGGTGCCGTTCAACGGGAAATTCCACTATTGCGAGCATTAACCCGTACAGATACAGGGGCTACTACTACGATACAGAGTCGG